>NZ_JANSIM010000099.1:0-26012 GCF_047502655.1 Synechococcus sp. R5-12
GGGGGGGATGTAGAGGCCATGGGGGGCATCTGGATGGGGGACGACGGTGGGGGTGGGCTGGGGGGTAGGAGAGGGGAGAGCGGCTCTAGGGGATCCCATCCCTGGGGCTAGATGAGAGGGCTGCTGCCGACTGGCCCAATAGGCTCCTGCCAATCCACTGCTGCTGGCCAACCCCAACAAACCCAGAATTACCTTGCGCCGCTGCATGATCTTTGCCCCCAACACTCCAGCGGTATTGTAGAAAATCAAAAGGCTGATGTTGGGCTCTTCCATCTGCGCACGGCCTGGACTCGGCTCGAAGATGGCTATGCGCGGCAGCTCTTGTAGAGTTCGGGGTGTTTTTTGAACAACTGTTGACGCACAAATGCTACCTTGGTAGAGATGAGCAACTACCTATCTCAGACTCGGTATGACTTGAGGTTTTCCATGCCTCGCCCCTTGGATTCTTTGGAAGCTGCTTTGGAACGGTGCCGGGAGTGCAATCTGCGTTTGAGCCGACAGCGCCGTTATATCCTGGAGCTGCTGTGGCAGTGTGGCGAGCACCTCTCCGCCCGCGAGATTTACGATCGCCTAAATCAGCAGGGCAAACCGATTGGCCACACGTCCGTTTATCAAAACCTGGAAGCTTTGGCCAGCCACAACATTGTCGAGTGCTTGGATCGTGCCGATGGGCGCCGCTACGGCAACCGCACCCATCCCCACAGCCACGTGAACTGTCTGGATAGCAACCGCATCTTGGATGTGGACGTGGAGCTGCCGCCTGAACTGCTGGCCCAAGTGGAGCAACAAACGGGCACCCGCATCCAAAGTTACCGCATTGAGTTTTTTGGGGTGGAAAAGCCTGCGGAGCCCCAGCAGTAACCTTGGCAAAGGGATCCCTGCTGTCCTGGGAAAAAATTGGGCAAAGGTCAGTAAGCCCGGTTTTGGCCTTTGGTGATTTGGGACTGGATTTGCTCGAGAGAACTGGCAGGGGCCAGGCATTTGTTGCCCCAGCACACCAGCCCTAGAGCTCCTTCCGGCAGAGGTTCGGCTTCGGTGGGGAGAGCAAAGACGGTGGTGGGCCAAGATCGTTGCTGAAAGGCGGGAATGGAATCGGCCTCCAGGGTGACTTTCACCCAATTGCTATACCAATCCAGTCCGGCAAAAAGGCTGGGGCAGGTGCGCGGCTGGGTGCTCATGATGTGGGCAAAGGTTTTCAAGGCCTGCTCTGCCCGCTCCAGGTAGTCCAGATCTCCAGTGAGGGCGGCAAGGCGCACCAGGTTGGCAATGGCCACCCCATTGGCTGCAGGGGTAGCGTTGTCCTGGAACTCCTTCTCTCGCACCAACAGCTCAGGGGCACTCTGGGCATCGCTGACAAAGTATCCCCCCCTGGCCGGATCCCACAGTTGCGTATCCATCTCCTGCTGGAGCTGGAGGGCAGCCTGCAACCAGTCTTGAGGGGTGGGATCCCCCACCAGAGGCAGGCAGGCTTGCTGCAAGTCCAACAGGGCCTTGATCAGCAGGGCGTAATCTTCCGATTTGGCGGGCACCTGAGCTGTGCCATCGTAGTTCAGGCGCAACAGGGATCCGGTCTCAGGGTGGCGCTGCTGGCTGAGGATGAATTGGGCAGCCCGCAGAGCGAATTGCAGATAGTCTGCGTTGCCGAACACTTGATAGGCCCGCGCCAGGCCGGAGATCATCAAGGCGTTCCAAGAGACGATCATCTTGGTGTCGGTGACAGGTGGGATTCGCCCTGGCCAGGATTGCAGACGGGCCGATTGGGCATCCACTGCCGGAGGGAAGGGAACTCGTCGATCCGCAGAGCCATAGCGTGCCTGAAACAGATGGGTGGTCAAGGCGGCTTCAACTTCTGGCGGCAACGCTCCTCCCTGTTGGCGCTGCAAGACGATGCAGCCGGGCCGATCGGGGAAGTTGCCCCCCGGCGATAGGTCAAACGCCTGCTGCAAGGCGCGGAAGGTTTCTTCCCCCAAGAGCTCCTGCAGCTCCTGCCAGCGCCAGACGTAGAACTCTCCCTCCTCTGGCTCTCGATCTTCTGCCCGGGCAAAGCTGTCGGCATCTTGAGCGGCGTAGAAATACCCGGCAGGGGCGGTCATCTCTCGCGCCACCCACTCCACCGTCAGCCGCACCGCCCGCTCGATGGCCGGATCTTGGATACCGTGCGCCCACAGATCGGAGAGAAACTCCAGGATCTGCCCGTTGTCGTAGAGCATCTTTTCAAAGTGGGGCACCGTCCAGGTGGGATCCACAGTGTAGCGGTGAAAGCCGCCGGCCACATGGTCGAAGATCCCTCCCAGCACCAAGGCCATGCCTCGCTCTTTGGCCCGTTCCAGAGCGCTCTGCGAGCCGGGGATCCCTTCCGGTGGGTCGAAGCGGGCTGAGCGCAACACCAACTGAGCGTAGGGCATCATGGGAAATTGCTGCACCGCCCCGGCATTGGAGAGCAAAGGCTGGATCTTGGGGATCCCAGAGCGCAGCAGGTCGGCGGGAATGTGGTCTTCCGGCACCAGGTCGCTGAGGGTGGTCAGAGCCGTCAAAATCTGGCCTTTCATCTCCTCTATTTTTTCCTTTTCCTGCCGGTAAAACTGCAGGATGCGCTGCAGCAAGGCCAGAAACCCCGGGCGGCCAAAGCGGGGCTCTACGGGAAAATAGGTGCCGGCGTAAAAGGGCACCAGGTCATCGGGCGTGAGGAAAACATTGAGGGGCCACCCCCCCTGCCCGCTCATGAGCTGCAACGCCTGCATGTAGATGCTGTCGAGATCCGGCCGCTCCTCGCGATCCACCTTGATGGGCAAAAAATGGGCATTGAGGAAAGCGGCGATCTCCGGGTTGGAAAAAGCCTCGCCCTCCATGACCGTACACCAGTGGCAACTGGAATAGCCGATGGACAGAAAAATCGGCCTATCCTCGGCCCGGGCTTTCTCCAGAGCCTCAGGGATCCAAGGCCACCAGTCCACCGGGTTCTCGGCGTGCTTGCGCAAGTAAAGGCTGGAACTTGTGGCGAGGCGATTGGCCATGAGTACACCCTCTCACCCTTTTTGCTTTTCAGGCTAGCGCGTCCTCCTCCCAAGGCAGAGCCAACCCACTGTTGTTCAAGATACACTCACCCAGGATCCCTGTCGGTCAAGCCTGCTCCTGCTCGGCAGCCGGGACTAAAAACTCCAGAGGGCGCCCGTGCAAGACCAAGGTGGTGCTGGGATTTTCCACAAAGCCGATTCGCTCGTAAAAGCCACGCTGATGGGTTGTGAACAGGTAGATGCGCTCCACCGACTGCAGGTGGGGATGGCTGATCAGGGTTTCCACCAACTTGCGGCCAATGCCCTGACGTCGGTAATCGTGATCAACCACGATATCCCAGAGGACGGCTCGGTAAACCCCATCGGAAGTGGCGCGGCCAAAGCCAATCAGGCGCTCCCCATCCCAGGCGCTGACCACCGGATGGCTGTGGGCAACGGCCCGCTCCATCTCCTGCCGCTGGCGATTCTGCGCCCAAAAGGCATTGCGGTTCAACAGCAGGAGAAGCTGATCCAGATCCAGCTCGCCCCGCTCCAGAGAGAAGCGAATGTTGCGGTTGTCCACCGGCTGATGAGAGAGGGCAATGACAGGCTCAGGAGAGGGATCTGACATGAAGCGGCCTTTGCAGTGGCGAGGGTTGACAATGGGGAAGGTCGGCGAAACACTTGGGCCTGACGAACGGAGACTAGCTGGCCGAGGCACCTTCGGCGGTTGGCCCCGCATGCTCTAGGGCATAGGCTTTGAAGCGCTCCAGATCCGCCTGGATGGTGCTCTCCACCACTTTGCCCACAAACAGGCCATCCAAGATTTTGCCGAGGATCCCCGGGAGCTTGTAGGCCACCGACAGCTTCACAATGGTACTGCCTTTGCGGTCGTAAAAGCGCAGCGCGCCCCGATTGGGCAGCCCCTCCACCGAACTCCAGCCAATGTGTTGGTGTTTCACCACCGTATGGGTGCGGGAGATCCAACTGAAGGTGAGGCCGCGGGTATCCAGTGTCCACCGGGATAGCTCCTGATCCAGCAATTCCACCGAGCGGATCCACTTCATCCAACGGGGCATGAGGGTGAGGTTGGCCCACAAATCCCATACCTGCTCGATGGGAACAGGCACCTCCACCTGACAGGTATGCTCTAGCCAATCTGACTCTGACATAGGGCCTCCCACGCAACACCCGGCAGAAACACAAACCATCCAGGGGCTTGACCACAACGCCTCGGAACGGGATCCCTGCCTTTACAAAATTTTATATCGACCTAAGATAGCATTATCGGCCTCGTGAAAGTTTGGGGCTCTGCGCTTTTTGGCAGCCCGGTTTCTTTTTCGAGCAAGTTGCGGCTGCCCCCCATGAGGGCAATGCAGAAGGCAGGTATCATGATTGCCATCTGCAAGCTCCACTTGCAAAGGTTCGGTGCATCCACTCGGTTGACTCGACGGGACGACCTCACCATGGTTTCACAATGGAAACAGCATCTTAAGAACTACTTCGTGGCGGGGTTGCTGGTGGTGATCCCTCTGGCAACTACCATTTGGCTGACGGTGGAGGTGGCCACCTGGAGCATTGGCTTTCTGACCAGCATTCCGAAGCAGTTCAATCCCATCCAGGGTTTGCACCCGATCTTGATCAACCTCATCGATCTGGCGGTGGGCCTGTTGACGCCGATTGTGCTCATCCTGTTGATTGGCTTCATGGCCCGCAACATTGTCGGCCAGTGGCTGCTCAATCTCAGCGAACAGTTGCTCCATGCGATTCCGGTGGCGGGGCTGGTGTACAAGACCTTGAAGCAATTGGTCAGTGTTTTGTTTGCCCCCAACAATCAGCGCTTTCGGCGGGTGGTGCTGGTGGAATATCCCCGACCAGGAGCTTGGGCGCTGGCCTTTGTGACGGGCACCATTCAAACTCCCATTCGGCCCGATGGGCCGCAGCGCTCCCTTGGCCTGTTTGTGCCCACCACCCCCAATCCAACGACGGGCTGGTACGCCATTGTGCCGGAAGACCAGGTGGTGGAAGTGTTCATGCCGGTGGAAGATGCTTTTAAGATGCTCATTTCCGGCGGCATTGTCACCCCTGAGAGTTTTGAAGCGGGGCTGCAGCGGCGAGAAGGAGCTTTGGCCGTGACCATGCCCAGTTTGCGGGAGCTGGTGGAGCAGGAGCGGGTGGCAGGATCCCCCAGGGCTGACTCGGTGGGCTCTGAGGTAGGTTTTGAGACTGAAGGGATCCCTTAATCCTGCTTTCCTGTCCCTGCAGAAGGGCCGGGCTGCCAGAGCTGGTATTCTTTGGCCTGTTCCAAGCGCACATAAAAAGGCCGCATTTGCCGATCCAATGCCTCCACTTGCTCGGAGGGAAAGGCCTTCCAGTCAGCACGGCTGGCCCAGCGGAGGATGAGGTGGACAAGTTCGGGATCCTCTTGATCCAGCCAAACTTCTTTGCCCAGAAAACCCGGATGCCGGCGCAGGGCGGATCCCCAAACCCGCTCGTCTTGCTCAAGAAAGGCTGCTTGCCCACCGGGAGGAACCCGGAAGCAGAGATGTTCGATGGCGATAGGGCCGGGCGGGCTGGGGCAGGTCGACATAGGAGCAGAGGCGGCAAAGTTAAAGATGGGCCCTCTCAAGACTCCAGGGGGGAAGCAGTCAATCGTTGCAGGGTGGGAATGAAGTCGGGGTAGGAGATGCGGGCACAGTCGGCTCCCCTGAGGAGGGTGGATCCCTGCGCTCCCAAGGCGGCTACCATCAGGCTCATGGCGATGCGGTGATCCTCGTGGCTATCGACCTCGGCCCCATGAAGAGGGATCCCTCCCTTGATTTCCAGGCCATCAGGATATTCAGTGACCTGGGCTCCCATGCGGCTCAACTCTTGGGCCATGGCTGACAGGCGGTCGCTTTCTTTCACCCGCAGCTCTGCGGCATCGCGAATCACGGTGATCCCCTCGGCAAAGGCCGCCGCCACCGCCAAAACCGGGATCTCGTCGATCAGGGTGGGGATGAGATCGCCGGCGATGGTGCAGCCGCGCAAGCGGGCCGAACGCACCCGCAGATCTCCCAGGGGCTCGCCGGCCATTTCCCGGCAGTTTTCAATTTGAATATCGGCCCCCATCTCCTGCAACACCTGCAGCGCACCGGTACGGGTGGGGTTGAGGCCCACATCCCTTAGCAGCAATTCGCTCTCGGGCACAATGGAGGCGGCCACCAGCCAAAAGGCTGCCGAGCTGATATCCCCCGGCACCTGAACTCTCTGGCCCACCAGGCGGGATCCGCCCACCACGGCCACGGTTTTTGTTTCCGGATCCACCTGAATGTTGGCCCCGAAGGCCCGCAACATCCGTTCCGAGTGATCCCGAGAGAGAGCCGGCTCGGTGACTTGGGTGGTGCCTTCTGCCAGCAGACCCGCCAGCAAGAGGCAGGATTTTACCTGCGCTGAAGCCACCGGGGAGCGGTAGTGAATGCCCTTGAGGGATCCCCCTTGTACGGCCAAGGGTGCCAACGTCCCACCGGCCCGTCCCCAAATGCTGGCCCCCATCTGCCGCAGCGGTTCTACCACCCGCCCCATGGGCCGCGAGCGCAGGGATCGATCGCCGGTGACGGCAAAAAAGCGCCCGGCCTGGCCAGCCAGGATCCCCAGCATCAGGCGCAAGGTGGTGCCGGAGTTACCTGCATCCAACACGTCTGCCGGTTCTTGCAGCTGGCCCAGGCCAACTCCCCGAATGCGAACACACTCGCTGTTGAGCTCCGAAATATCTGCCCCCAGCGCCCGAAAACAGGCTGCCGTACTGCGGGGATCCTCTCCCAGCAACAGCCCTTGGATGGTGGTTTCTCCTTCGGCCAGGGATCCCAGCATCAGGGCGCGGTGGGAAATGGATTTGTCGCCGGGGATGCTCACTTGGCCGCGCAGGCCCTTGGCCGGCGAGAGAGTGAGGATATCGGTAGAAGAAGAGTGAGTCAACACAGCAACCCTGACGGCAGACTGGGCAAAAGCGGGAGCAGTCTCATCATACTCAGAGCGGGACTCGCGCCCCAGAGATTTTGCCAGGGATCCCAAGACAGCCTGTCTTTTGACGGCCACCCCTCTTTTCCCAGAGGATCACCTTAACAACATGGATTCCTCGGTCGGGGCCTGGCCTCGGCCTTTTTTTTGCAGATACTGAACTTTGTAGCAGCAGAAATAGACCCCCCGCAGACCGTGCTTGGCAAGGTGTATCAACACGACTCTGTTTTGACCGAGGAGGTGATGGCCTACCTGCAACCCCAGGGGGGCGGTATTTTTTTGGATGTGACGTTGGGAGGGGGTGGGCACAGCTTGGCGCTGCTGCGGGGGGGGGCTGCCCGAGTGGTGGGGTTGGATCGGGATCCGGCGGCTCTGCAGGCGGCGCAAGCGCGTTTTGCAGCAGAAGGGATCCCCAGTAGTCGCATCCAACTGTGGCACCTCAATTTTGCCGATTTCGATCTGCAGCAGCATGGCTTTCGGGATGAGCAGGGGCAGGGGATCCCCTTCGATGGCATCGTGGCCGACTTGGGGGTGAGTTCTCCGCAACTGGACTGTCCTGAGCGGGGATTTAGCTTTCGCGGGGAGGGGCCGCTGGACATGCGCATGGATCCCAGTACAGCTCAGGAGACTGCCGCCGATTGGGTTAATCATCGCCCGGTCGAAGAGTTGATCGAGATTTTCACCCGTTACGGCGAAGAGCGATTTGCCCGCCGCATCGCCCATCACATCGAGCAGGCTCGTCCCCTCGCCACAACCACTCAGTTGGCCCAGGTGGTTTGGCAGGCAGTACCTCCGGCAGCTCGGCGAGGCCGCATCCACCCGGCCACCCGCGTCTTTCAGGCGTTGCGCATTGCCGTGAACCGAGAACTGGAGGCTTTAGAAACCTTGCTGGCCCAAGCCCCCACTTGGTTGAAACCCGGCGGCAGGTTGGCCGTAATCAGCTTCCATAGCCTTGAAGATCGCTTGGTGAAATGGGCCTTTCGCAGGGATCCCCGTTGGCAGGTGCTCACCCCCAAGCCCTTGTCCCCTTCCGAACTGGAACGGCAACGCAATCCACGGGCCCGCTCTGCCAAACTGCGAGTGGCTGCCCGCAGCAGTCAGATGTAGGTTTAGGTTGGTTCTCCCGCTCTCAAGAGATCGGCTACCGTGAAGCGGACGGCTAGCCCGCCGAGACCAGGAATCGGGAGAAGGGGGTTGCTGTTGGGGGGCGCGGGGAACTAGGGTGAAGCGGAACCGGCAGTCCTGCACCGTCGGATCCCTTGGTGTGTGTGAGGTTAAGCCCTATGGTTAGCCAGCCTTTGAACGCAGGTCTTGATCGTCCCAAGAGCCCTCGTCGCCACAGACAGCCTTCTGCTCTGAGCCGACCCCTCTCCGGTACAGTTCAAGCCAGCCGCACCCAGCCTTTGGATTTGAAGTTGAAATCAGCCCATCCTCGCAGCCAGCATCTTGCTTGGGCAGAACACCTAGCCTGGTGGAAGCAAATCTCCACAGGGATGGCTATCCTCTCCGGCGTTTCAGTGTTGAGCCTTTACAGTTGGACTGTGCATACCCAAAGCCGGTGGAGCCAGCGTTACCAGGTGTGGCAGCAGATGCAGCGCAACGAACGACAGTTTCTGCTGACTCAAGAATCCATTGCCAATTCTCTGCGGGAAATCGCCGACCGCTCCGAAATGGTGCCGCTGGTACCGGATCGGATGATCGAGGTGCCGATTGCCTCTCCCAGCCATGTTGAACCGGATCCAGCCCACCAGGCAACGGCTTTGCCAGAAAGAGCGCTCCGCGCCGCTCACGCGACCGAAAAAGCCCCTCTTTTCTATCCGGTTGGGTACTAATTCATACGGATCCCGCCCATGACGGCTAGGCAAGCGTCCCCATCTTGCTTTCCCAAAAGCTGTGGGTCTTGTGAAGTCTCAGCGTATCTCTGTTCTCTAAAAGGCTAAGGGATCCCTGGGCCTCGCGATCTGGAGTAGCAGCGGGCTATCCTTCAACTGCTTACAAAGCAGTGAAGAAATCTGGCCTAAATGGGATGTGGCCCATCCGAAGCCCTGGGATTGCCGTTGGGATCCCGTTCACCCCTGGGGATGACATCCCCCCTGGCAGGATAGGAACTCCAGAGCAGGGGATGTATGATGCCTAGCACGGCTTTTTCGGAGCAATCGCAGAGAAAGCTGTACCGACAGGTTGTCCTGGGGATCAGCCAGGGCATGTAAAGGGGAAAGTCCGGTGCAAGTCCGGCGCTGTGCCGCAACTGTGATGGGCTTGGGCTAGACCTATGCCCTCAGTCAGGATGCCCGCCTGCGGTTTTGGCTCGCATTTCTTCCGCGTCGCACGGAATCAGGAGCTTCAAGAAAGAAAATGAATCCCATTCTAGGTCTCAGCCTGGCGCTGGGGGGTCTTGTTTTGGGGATCCCAGCGTGGGCGCAGCCGGCAGCTTCCCCGCCCTCAGCTCAAGAGGTTTTGGAAACCGGCGTTAGCGCCGAGATTTTAAATCAACCCGTCACCACGCCTTTTCGTCGCCCCGGCTTGCTGCGGGATTCTTCCCGCCCGGTTTACGTCGTTACCCGCCAGCAAATTCGAGAGCAAGGGGCAAGAACCGTTCAGGAGGCCCTGCGCTACCTGCCCGGGATCCTCAGCGACGGCACGGCGGGAACCCAGTTGGGAGCCCTTAGCTCCCAGTTTATGCGGGGAGGACGAACGGCCCAGGTGTTGGTGCTCTTGGATGGCCGCCCCATTAACGACCTGGGCTTTTTTGGCGGGTTCGATCTGTCTCAGATCACTACAGATGTGGTCGAGCGTATTGAGATCTCTCCAGGTGGGGGCTCCACCTTATACGGCTCCGATGCCGTTGGCGGGGTCATCAACATCGTAACCCTGGATCCAAAGCCGGGATCCGAGACCGTGCTGGAAGCGGCTATCGGCAGCTACGGCCTCAACGAGCAAGGGATCCAAAACCGCGGCCAAGCGCAGGATCTGGGCTGGGTGGTCAGCTATCGCCGTCTGCAGAGCAACAACGACTTTCCTTTTGAAATTAGGCGTTTGGGCAAAGCCGGCAGGCGGGAAAACTCGGCGGTGGAGTACCACAACCTACAAGCCAAGCTCACCTGGCAATTGGCAGAAGGCCAAGTCCTAACCGGAAATGCCCTTTATCTCAACAAAGCGTTTCAGGTGCCTGGCAGCACCGAGTTTCCCTCCCCCGATGCAGGGCAAAACACCAACGACCTGCTGTTAGATCTCAGTTGGCTGTGGGATCAAGAGAGGGGATCCCTGCAAGCCAGGGTATTTTTTGACGACCTCAACTATCGCTTCAGCGCCCCACAAAGCCAGGGATCCCGGGATGAGATCCTGCGAACGGGGTGGGGATCCCAACTGCAATACACCTGGAAGGCTGCTGAAAACCTGGAGCTTACTCTAGGAGCAGACTACCGATCCATTTCAGCTCGCAACACCACCTTCTCCTTTGCCAGGGGATCCACCAACGTCAACTATGACAATACCGTGAACCAAGGGGCCCTCTTTGCCCGCCTGGATTACAAGCCACAGCCCAACTTTTATCTCAACTTAGGTGTTCGCCAAGATTCGAGCAATCTGGTCAACGGTTCGGCCACCTCTCCTGCCGCAGGGATCCGCTGGGTTTTGGCAGAAAGCACCACCCTGAGGGCCAATTATGCCGGCAGCTTTCGCACTCCCTTGATCTCAAACCTGTTCTTTCGGCTGCGCGGCTTTTTTGAAGTCGACGGCAACCCCAATTTGCGCCCGGAGCGGGGAGAGAGTTTTGACATTGGCCTGGATCAGGCTTTGGGAGATTTTGGCCTACTGCGCTTGACCTTTGCCCATAACCGCATCCGCGATGGCATCACCTTTGTCAGCACCGGCCCGCGCAGGGGAACCTACGAAAACATTGAGCTCGTGGAATACACAGGCATAGAAGCAGCCCTGGATTTGCGGCTGGGGGAAAACTGGACTCTTTTTGCCAACTACACCCTAAACGATCCCATCATCCGCTCGGCGCTGGATCCCAAAGCGGTTGGCAAACAGCTAGCCTTCGTGGGAGCAGACAGCTTCAACCTGGGCCTGAGCTACCGCGATGCAGAGGATCGGTATGCCTCAGTTTTCCTGCATCACATTGGCACTTTCTTTACCAACAACGCCAATACCCAATCTCTGCCCGGCTACACCAACCTGGCTCTGCGGGGAGGGATCCCGGTTGCAGAAAATCTCGCTCTCGAGGTGGGAGTCGATAACCTGCTGGATGAGCAATATGAGGTTTTCCCCGGCTACCCCGGAGTGGGTCGCACCGTTCGGCTCAATCTGAGAGGCCAATTTTAAAGGCTTAGCCATTTCGCTCACTGCTTGACCACTCGCTTAGATATTGAGATCATTTCCCCTTCTTCATCGCGCCCTTTACAGTCAAGTCTGGATTGCAAGTTATGCCGGTATCAAGCAGCTCTGTGTCTCAATCAACTTCCCAGTTGCCAGTTCAAGCTGGCAGCGCTGCTCAGCAACCCAGCGGTCATTATCTCTGGGTTTGCATCACCTGCGGATCTCGGTGGGTTAACGGCCAAAAAGAAGGGACTAGCAAGGGAGAAATGCTGCTGTCTGCCCTGCAATCCCAAACCCTCCACCCCCAACTAACTCTAAAACCAGTTGCCTGTATGAGCGCCTGCAGCCATGCTTGTGTCGTTGCGTTGGCAGCACCTCAAAAGATGACCTATGTTTTTGGAGATCTCGATCCAAAAGATGTGGATCTCATTCTGCAGACAGCAGAGCTCTACCTCACCAAGCCAGATGGGATCCTACCCTGGGCCGAGCGCCCTCTCAAAAAAGGGGTGATTGCTCGTATTCCACCACTGCACTGAGGAGCTTTCTCATGGCCACTTTTACCCCCTGGATAACCCCCCTCCATCAAGCTTGGCAGGAAGTTTCTCTGACGGGTTGGACAACCCTTTATGAAGGGATCCCTGCCCACATCGACTGCTTGGGGCCGTTGCTCTACGAGCTGTTTCAAGAGCACTGGGCCGAGATCCAGGTGGGCCATGTGGCGGAAGGCGGGGTGCTGGAGCTGGCTTTCAAGAAACCTCCAGCTTTGTGCGTGCTCTACGATGGCTATCTAACCGTTGCCACCGAAACTTGGCACCTGCATTTGTGCCTGGAGGAGCACCAAGGCGGCCCCCATCGCAAGACCCCACCCGAGCTGCGCCGCAAAAGATTGGTTAGCTGTGCTGCTCTCTACCGGCGCCTCAATCCCCAAGGTCAGCCCCGCATGTGGGGGATCCAATTCTGGAATGGAGCAGAAGAACCTTTGCTGCAGATTTTTCTGCCCAGCCCCTTTTTGGGGCCAGAGGAAGACTACCTGCCGGAAGGCAAAGCAGATTACCAAAAGCTTTCTCTTTACGAGCGCATCCGCGCCATCTATGTGCAGGGGAAAGAGCGGATCCCCTATGAGGATAACCCTCTTAAACGTCCCTACCTTGCCGTCTGTCGTTCCAGCCGTTGTTATCCTTCCCGCAACTACCAACCGGTTGTGGAAGCTCTGGAATCGGCTCTTCGAGAAGCCAACCTGGACGTACAGGTTATCACCTCAGGCTGCTTGGAAGTTTGCCAACAGGGGCCCGTGGTTTTTTACTCTGGGGATCGCACCTGGTACAAGCGGGTTACTCCCCAAGTAGCTCGGCAAATTGTTTTTGAGCATTTGCTTAATAGCTGTCCTCTGAAAGACCACCTTTTTCCAGGAGATTAAAGCATGATTGGCCTGCAATCGAGTGCTCAACCTATCCCCAGATCTTGCCGCTTGATCTCAGCCCCACTTTGGATACAAGCTGCTCAAGATTTGGCCCGAGGCTGGTTCTGGCCCAGCTTGTTTACCACCGTCGGCTGCCTCAGCAATATTGCTTATACATGTACCCTTCCCTTTGTAACTGTTGGTATTGTTGCGGGCACAACTTTAACCCGCCAAAGGGCAGCCATTAGTGCTTTGATGATTTGGCTGGCCAACCAAATCTTTGGCTACACCTGGCACAACTATCCCCGCACTCCCGATTCGTTTGCCTGGGGGTTGGTGCTGGGGATCGGCACGGTGGGGATTGCTCTTGCTGGCGGTTACCGACCTCTGTTTTCTCAGTCCAAGCCGCTTCGGCCAAGGCAACTGCTGCTGAACTATCTCTGGATCCCGGCCATGCTCATCTTGGGGTTTCTGGCTTTTGAAGGGCTGATTTTGGCCGCCGGCCTGGTTTTGGGGGGAACGGAGGGCCTGACCCTGCCCATTCTGGGCAAAATCTGGCTGCACAACTGGCTGTGGACAGGACTTTGGATTGGGATCCACACCCTGCTGGTGTGGGACAGAGGACGTCGCCGGGTGTGGCTTGGAGAGGAGAAACTGCGGTGAGCTGCTCCCGTACAAGCTCTTCCCATCCCGTCAGCGGTGCGGAGTACCTTTGCAGTGATCTAGAGCATCCCCAAGAGGGATCCAGGCCAAAATAGGGGCGACCTATGTGGGAGGGGATCCCTTTGCAACTCAGTCGCGTTAACAGTGAGGAGCATTCCTGCCATCCTCTGCTCTTGGCTTCCCAACGCCTCTTGCTGTTCAGCGGCAAGGGAGGAGTGGGCAAAACAACCTTGACCTGCGCGCTGGCTCGCCAACTGGCCCAGGTGGATCCCCAGCGCCGTCTGCTCCTGATGTCCACAGATCCCGCCCACTCGTTGGGGGACGTGCTGCAAATCTCGGTTACGGATGTGGCCCAACCCTTGCCGGATCGCCCCAATTTGCAGGTGCGGGCTTTGCAGGCGGAGATTTTGCTGCGGTCTTTTCGGCAAACCTATGGGCCGGCCCTGGAGCTCATTGCCGAGCGGGGCAGTTGGTTTGGCCGAGAGGATCTGCTGCCGATCTGGGATTTGGCGTGGCCGGGGGTGGATGAGCTGATGGCCATTCTGGAGGTCAACCGGCTGCTGGCGAGGGAGGAGGTGGATACGGTCATTCTGGATACGGCCCCCACCGGGCATACCCTGCGGCTGTTGGAGCTGCCCGACTTTTTGGATAATCTGCTGGCTGTGTTTGCCACCTTTCAGGCCAAGCATCGGGAGATCGCCCAAGCCCTGACGGGCACCTATCGACCGGATGAGGCGGATGCATTTTTAGCCCAGTTGCAGAGGGAACTGGAGGGGGGCAAAGCCCGCTTGACCACTCCGGAGAGCACTTCTGCTTGGCTGGTGATGATCCCGGAGCAGTTGAGCGTGGCGGAAACCCGCCGCTTTTGTCAGCAACTGCAAAACCGCCGCGTGCCCATCGGCGGTCTTCTGGTCAATCAGGTGCTGCTTGCAAGAGAGAATAACAGCCAACCTTCGCTGCCCGCTGCTCTCCCCTCTCCTCTCTACTCGGCGCGTCAACAGGAACAGCGGCGCGTGCTCAAAGCCCTACAGGAGGAGCTGCCCGGATACTCTATCTGGGTCTGTCCTTATCAACTGCAGGAGCCGGTTGGGTTGGCGGCCCTAGATGGGCTGGTGCAGCAGCTTCGCCCCTTGCCAGAGGTGCTGCTGGAGTTGGAAGGGATCCCAGAGCAAAAAGCAGAGAGCCAAGAGAAGAGAAAGTCTCTCTTCTCCACCCTCTTCCCTTCCTTCAAGGGGATCCCGTCCCTACCGGATTTTTTGACCCAAGGGATCCGACTGGTGTTGGTGGGGGGCAAAGGGGGTGTGGGCAAGACGACGGTGGCCGGGGCCCTGGCTTGGAACTTGGCCAAGCGCCATCCCGACAAGCAGCTCTTGCTGGTCTCCATCGATCCGGCCCACTCGCTGGGGGATCTGTTTCAGACGAAACTGGGTCAGGATCCCATTCCCCTGCTGCCCAACCTGCTGGGGCAGGAGATCGATGCGGCGGTGGTGCTGGAGCAATTCCGGCAGGATTACCTGGAGGAGGTGGCGGCCATCTTGGCGGGGGAGGGGACGGCAGGGGTGGAAGTCCAATACGACCCGCAGGCGTGGCGGCAACTGCTGCAGATGCCTCCACCCGGCCTGGATGAGGTGATGGCCCTGTTGAGTGTTCTCCGACAGGAGACGAGCGGGCAGTTTGACCTGGTGGTGCTGGACACGGCTCCCACAGGCCATCTCTTGCGGTTTCTGCAGATGCCCCAGGCTCTGGAGGGCTGGGTAAGCTTGGCCCTGAAGCTGTGGCTGAAATATCGGGATGTGGTGGGCAGGTCGGAATGGGCGCAGCGGATGCGGGAGCTTTTGGCCCAGGTGCGGCAGCTTCGGCAGCAGCTCCAGGATCCCCAGTTTGTTACCTTTATCCCCGTCTTTAACCCCGAGCAAGCAGTTCTGGCGGAAACCGAGCGTCTCTTGGCGGAATTGGATGCTTTGGGGATCCCTCATCCCTACGCCGTTCTCAATCGGGTGTGGTTGGAGGATTCTACCCCCTTTGGAGAGGCCCTCCGCCGTCGTCACCAGACTCTTCTGGCCCAGCTCCCCCAGCCATTTTCCCAGCAGGCCATCTTGACCATCCCCTTCCTACATCCTCCCAGCTTGGAGAATATCGGCTCCTACTTATTGGCTCCTCAGGAGCCCTAACCTAGGGGTAGACCTTGCTCACCCAAGGAGTTATGGATCCCCATCTGGAAGAACGCGCCCGCGAGCTGCGCACCCTGCTGCAGAAGGCCAGCATTGCCTACTATGTCCACGATGCGCCCATCCTGGAAGACAGCGTTTACGACCGCCTCTACCGCGAGCTGCAAGAGCTGGAGCGGGCTTACCCTGAACTGGTCACTCCCGATAGCCCTACTCAGCGGGTGGGAGAAAAACCTGCAGAGCATTTTCCCACCGTCTTCCACCGCATCCCCCTCTACAGCTTGGAAAACGCTTTCAACCCAGAAGAGCTAGAGGAGTGGCAAGAGCGTCTGCTGCGAGTTTTGGGCCGTGCCCCTGTTCCCGACAGCAGGACAGAGGGAGAGCTGGAATATGTATGTGAGCTGAAGATTGATGGCGCCGCCTTGGCCCTAACCTACATCGAGGGTCTTTTGGAGCGGGGTGCTACTCGGGGGGACGGACAGGCCGGAGAGGACATCACCCCCAACGTGCGCGCCATTCGTTCGATTCCCCTGCGGCTGGCGACAGCAGATCCGCCTCCCGTTTTGGAGGTGCGGGGGGAAGTCTATCTGGCCCTGGCCGAGTTTGAACGGATCAACCAAGAGCGTCGTTCCGCTGGGGATCCCCCCTTTGCCAACCCGCGCAACTGTGCTGCCGGTACCCTGCGGCAGTTGGATAGCCGCGTTGTGGCCGCCCGCAAGCTCAGCTTCTTCGCCTACGCCCTCCACTGGCCGGAGGGATGGCCTGCCGGGGATCCCCCGCAAACCCAGTGGCAGTGTCTGCAGCAGCTCAAGGAATTGGGATTTCCAGTCAACCCCCTTTCCCAGGTCTGTCGGGGCTTGGGGGAAGTGATCCAGTTTTACGAGCGGTGGCGGGGTGCCCAGCTCCCTTACGCCAGCGACGGGGTGGTGGTGAAATTGAACTCCTTGCGGCTGCAGGAGGAGGCCGGCTTTACGCAAAAATTTCCCCGCTGGGCCATTGCCCTCAAATACCCTGCCCAGGAAGTCCCCACCCGCATCCGCGCCATCGTGGCCAGCGTGGGCCGTACCGGCGCCGTCACTCCAGTGGCAGAGCTGGAGCCGGTTCCTTTGGCCGGCACCCTTGTCAGCCGCGCCAGCCTGCACAATGCCGATCGCCTGCGGGAGCTGGACGTGCACATCGGCGATACTGCCATCGTGCGCAAAGCCGGGGAGATCATCCCGGAGGTGGTCGGGATCCTGAAGGAATTGCGCCCTGCCGACGCTGTTCCCTACAGCCTGCCCAGCCAGTGCCCCGAATGCCACGCCCCTTTGGTTCGTCCCCCTGGCGAAGCCGTGACCCGCTGCCCCAACCCCGAGTGCCCGGCCAAGCTGCGGGGCCAATTGCAGCACTGGGCCAGCCGTGATGCTTTGGATATCGAAGGCTTAGGGGAAAAGCGGGCAGCCCAATTGGTGGAGAGCTTGGGGGTGCGCACCGTAGCCGATCTCTACCGCCTCACCCCAGAGCAGTTGCAGGGCTTGGAGGGAATGGGATCCCGCTCCAGCCAAAAGCTGGTGCAAGCCATTCAGCGCTCTCGCCAGCAGCCCTGGGAACGGGTGCTCTACGGGCTGGGGATCCCCCATGTGGGGGTGGTCACTGCCCAGATTTTGGCCGGCCACTTTCCCACCCCTGAGCTTTTGGCCCAAGCCAGCGCAGAAACCATCGCCCAGATCTACGGGATAGGTGCGGAAGTGGCGGAAGCGGTGGTGGCCTGGTTTGCCGATCCGGCCCATCGTCGCCTGTTGCAGGAGTTGCAGGCGCTAGGGATCCCCGCTCTTCCTCAGCAGGAGAACCCTGCCGTCTCCCAGATCCTGGCCGGGAAAAAATTCGTAATCACCGGCACCTTGCCCACCCTCTCCCGCCAGCAGGCCAAGGCTTGGATTGAAAGTCGGGGGGGCAAAGTCACCGCCAGCGTCAGCCGCCAAACCGACTACGTGGTGGTGGGCTCTGACCCCGGCTCCAAGCTGGAGCAAGCCCAACAACTGGGGATCCCCCTGCTGACCGAGGCTGAGCTGTTGGCGCTGGATCCCACCGTGGAATCCGGTGATCTGCATCCTTGACAGGGTGGATCCCCGAAAAACTTGGGTAGGGTGGGTTGTCTTAGCGGCAGGGATAATTTATGATTTACCTCTAGTGAGGAGTGGACGCCAATAGGGGGAAGCGAACGAAACACGGACAGTTCCTTCCCCTTTTTGGTTACAAAAAGGCGCGGCCACACCTCCAAAAAGTATCCAACTTAACTGAAGGATTCCTTTGCCAGTGCCAGATAAGTTCAACTATGATGGGATCAGCGGAGACGCATGTTTCCGTTCACTCCTCACACCATCTTCCGCTCGGCGTCAAGTCGGGCGGTTTTTCTATAAATCCGTCCAAAGGATGTATGACCATTCCCGATAGCAGCGAAACGGCTCACCCCTTCCATTTCCAGTTTTCCTCCTTGTGAGACACTTGGGGAGAACCGAGGCTGTGGCGTTTGCACGGGTAGCGCAGAGCGCTGGAGAAGCTTATGGTCACTTTGAAGCAAGAATGAAACACCTCCGTTGCATTGCTTCCCAGCTCCCTTTTGAAGAGTGGGTGGTCGCGGAAGCGGCACGGAGCGCTTGGGAAGTGTCTCAATCCAGTTTGAAATGACTATATCTCCAGTCTTTCCAGTTGATCCCCATGGGAATCTCTTGGCACCCTGCCCCCTTGGGGATCCGGAAACAAGCCCTACGAGCCCAGTGGAGATGCTAGACTAGTAGGTCAGTGAGATTCCACCAACTTCGGCCTCCTTACGCTTTCGCAGCCAATTTGCGACTGGATTGGAAGGTTTAGTTTTCTTCTGGCTTTTGCCGGATTAGGATAGCCAAGAGCAAGCAGCAACGAGGATCCCATGGCCAAATATGACTCCCATCTAAAGTGCTCCTTCTGCAACAAGTCACAGGATCAGGTGCGTAAGTTGATTGCGGGGCCGGGGGTCTACATCTGTGACGAGTGCGTGGAGCTCTGCAACGAGATTTTGGATGAGGAACTCTACGACGGCAACACTCCTCCTGCTGCCGCCCCTGCCGCCAGCCGTCGCGAAACCCCCAAAAAACCCTCCCGCAGCCTGCCTTCTCTGGCTCAGTTGCCCAAGCCGCAGGAGATCATGCGCTATCTCGACCAATATGTGATTGGCCAAGAAAAAGCTAAGAAGGTTTTGTCGGTGGCGGTTTACAACCACTACAAGCGTCTGGCTGCCAAGGCCAACCCCGGCAGCATTGGAGTTTCGGAACTGGATGAGGTGGAGCTGCAGAAGTCCAATATCTTGATCATTGGCCCCACCGGCTCCGGCAAAACCCTGCTGGCGGAAACCCTGGCTCGCATGTTGGATGTGCCTTTTGCGGTTGCAGATGCTACCACCCTTACGGAAGCTGGCTATGTGGGCGAGGATGTGGAAAACATCCTGTTGCGCCTGCTGCAGGTGGCGGACATGGACGTAGAAGAGGCCCAGCGCGGCATCATCTACATCGACGAAATCGACAAAATTGCCCGCAAAAGCGAGAACCCCTCCATTACCCGCGATGTCTCCGGCGAGGGGGTGCAGCAGGCTTTGTTGAAGATGCTGGAAGGGACAATAGCCAACGTGCCTCCCCAGGGAGGGCGCAAGCACCCCTATCAAGACTGCATTCAAATCGACACCTCCAACATCCTCTTCATTTGCGGAGGGGCTTTTGTTGGCCTGGAAAAAGTGATCGAGCAGCGCATTGGCAAGAAATCGATGGGCTTTATCAAGCCAGGGGAGCAATTGTCGGTTAGCCGCGAGCAACGTATGGCCAATGCCCTCAAGGCTTTGGAGCCTGAAGACTTGATCAAGTACGGCATGATTCCCGAATTCACGGGGCGGCTCCCGGTAGTGGCGACTTTGGATCCGCTGGATGAGAAGGCGCTGGAGGCGATCCTGACGCAGCCCAAAAACGCCATTCTCAAGCAGGCGCAGAAGCTGTTGCGCATGGACGGGGTGGAACTGGAGTTTGAACCTGCCGCCATTGCTGCCATTGCCAAAGAGGCTTATCGCCGCAAGACCGGGGCTCGCGCCCTGCGGGCCATTGTGGAAGAGCTAATGCTGGATGTGATGTACGAGGCACCCTCCCGCCGCGACCTAAAGCACATCCGCATCACCGCAGAGATGGTGGAGCGCCGTTCCACCCGCGAGCTGATTCCTCACCCCTCTACGCTGCCCAAGCCTGAGTCGGCCTAGAGTCGCGGCCCTTCCGATCCCTGCTGGATGAACTTATGATCTGTTCTTGAAAGAGGGGGCAGGAGATCCTATGGCAGGGACTGCGTTCCGCTGGCGCGAACGACAGCGGGTGGATCGTGAATATGCGGTAATTGGTCTGGGGCGCTTTGGTTCTAGCTTGGCTCTCACCTTGATGGAGCGAGGGCACAATGTCTTGGGGATCGACCGCAGCCGTGAGATCGTGCAGCGCCTGGCGGATCAGCTGACGCAGGTGGTGGCACTCGATTCCAGCGATGAAGATGCGCTGCGAGCGGTGGATATCCTCTCCTTCGACACGGTGGTGGTGGCCATTGGCAGCGATTTTGAGAGCAATTTGCTGACGACGGTGGCCCTGAAAAGTCTGGGGGTGCGCAATGTGGTCTGTAAGGCGTCGACCGAGCGGCAACGCTCTATTCTCCTGCGAGTGGGGGCAGATCGGGTGGTGTTGCCGGAGCAAGAGGCAGGGCGCCGTTTGGCTCAGGTGTTGACGGCGCCGGGGATCCTAGATCAGCTAGAGCTGGAGCCGGGCTACAGCATTACGGAATTACAGGTGCCGGAGGCGTTGGTGGGCCATACGCTGGCGGAGTCGGATCTGCGTCGCCGCTTCGGCATCACGGTGCTGGTGGTGAAGCGAAAGCAATCGCTGGTGGTCTCTCCCCCCGCAGACTACCTGCTGGAAAAGGGGGATTTGCTGGTGGTTCTGGGGGCCAATACCAACATCTCGCGGCTGAATGAAATGTAGGGAGGGCTCCGATGAGAGAGGGCTCCGTCCCGCTTCCGCCAGAGGAGGGCTCTGAGCGCTTGGTTCCACCGGTACCATCCCGCGCCCGCCACCTGCCGACACCGGGCTCGGCATTGTCTCAGTCCTCTAGGGCCTTTGGGAATCGTCTGCAGTGGTTTTTCGGGGGGGACAGGCGTCGCCCGCTGCCGCCGCCATTGCGGCTGGTCACAGGGTTGGGGCTCTTGGCAGTGGTGGGAACTTTGGTGCTCATGTTGCCGGGGATCGGGCGTGGGGATCCCTTGAGCTGGAATGAGGCGCTGTTTACGGCCATGTCGGCCCTGAGCGTGACGGGGCTCTCGACGATTGTGGCGGCGGAGGATCTCACCCTGTTGGGCCAGATTGTGCTGCTGATCCTGATTCAGATTGGCGGGGTGGGCTTCATGGTGTTGGCGGTGGTGGTGTTTCAATTGATCGGGCGGCGCATTTCCCTCCTCAATCGCTTGGCGCTGTGCAATTCGCTGGGGCTCATCGATCCGGGGGCGATCCTGGAATTGACTCGGCGGGTGCTGCTGGGGGTCACTCTCATTGAGTTGGGGGGGGCTCTGCTGCTCTGGGTGCACTGGCGGGATCTCTATGGGCCGGGGCGGGCAGTTTTTCTGGCTATTTTTCACGCGGTGTCCGCCTTTTGTAATGCGGGATTCGACCTGTTTGGCCGGGAAGGGATCCCTACAGACGGTCTGTCGCTGGCGATTTTGGCCGGTCTGATTTTTATCGGCGGTTTGGGCATCCCAGTTTTGTCGGATTTGTTAACCTGGCCACGGGGCCACCGCCCCTCTCTGCACACCCGGATTACCCTGGGCGTGGTGGTGGTTTTGCTCTGCACGGGCGGCATTGGCTTGTTTTTGGGAGAGAGCTTGCCCGGCGGATCCCTGCTGGAGGTAAGCTGGCCCCGCCGCTTGGGCCTGACGTTTTTTCAGTCGGTTTCTGCCCGAACGGCTGGGTTTGCCGGGATCCCCATTGAGGATTTGACCCCGGCAAGCCAGTTGCTGCTGATGGCTCTCATGTTTATTGGGGCAGCCCCAGCTTCTATGGGGGGCGGCATGACCACCGGCACCTTGGCGGTGTTGGTGTTGGCCCTCTGGGGCTATGCCCGCGGTTTGCCCAGCGCTCAGATTGCCGGGCGCAGCTTGGATCCCTCCATGGTGCGCAAGGCGGCAGCGGTGTTAACGGTTTCTCTGTTTGTGGTATTGTTGGCGGCTTGGTTGATTTTGCTGACCCACAGTAACAGTAGGTTGGATCCGGTGTTGTTTGAAGTGATCTCCGCCTTTGCCACCTGCGGCCTCTCGACGGGCTTTACCGGGGAGCTCAACTGGTTTGGCCAACTGATCATTGTGCTGGTGATGTTCTGGGGCCGGTTGGGGGCATTGACGATTGTCTTGGCCTTGGCTCAACAACAGCCCCGCCCGTTGGTAACCTACCCTGAAGAGTCGATCCTAATCGGTTAGTCCAGAACTGAGGAGAGAGCAGCCTCCGTTAGACTGAGTAAGGGATCCCTTCGTCCCTCTCGTTACCGGGAGCCATCCGTGTCCAAGTTCCTTTTAATTGGTTCTACTGAGCCCTTCAGCGGTAAGTCGGCTGCCATCTTGGGTTTGGCCAAGCATCTGCAGCAGCAAGGGATAAAAGTCACCTATGGGAAGCCCATCGGTTCTTGCGAGCGGGAAGATTGCTCGCTGGAAGGGGGCGATCCGGATATGCGCTTTGTGGCGGAGTCTCTGCGGCTGACGATGGATCAAATGCCGCCGATGCTGCTCCGGCTCAACGAAGAGGCTTTGCTGGCTCAAATGAAGCGAGCTCCCGGGGATCCAGCTCCAGAGTGCCCGGTTGCCCCTCTGTTGGAGTTTGTCCAGCGCTCCCCTGCCGATTTGGTGCTGCTGGAAGGCCCAGCCGATCTTTACGAGGGGGAATTGTTTGGCCTGTCGCTGGCCAAGATGGCCCAAGCCCTGGATGCTCCGGTACTGCTGATCAGCCGCTACCATTCCTCCTTGGCTGTTGATTCTCTTCTCTTTGTCCATCGTCAACTGGGATCCCGCTTGGCAGGCGTGCTGCTGAACGATGTGCCACCTGACCAAATGCAACCGGCAAAAACGATCATTCGGCCTTTTTTGGAGGGACACGGGATCCCGGTGCTGGGGATTTTGCCCTCCCATCGCATTTTGCGCAGCATCAGCGTTGGGGAGTTGGTGCGGCAACTGGATGCCGAGGTGCTCTGCTGTCCGGATCGGATGGACCTGATGGTTGAAGACATTGCGGTAGGGGCGATGAACGTCAACTCGGCCTTGAAGTACTTCCGTAAGCTGGATCACAAGGCGGTGATCACCGGCGGAGACCGCACCGATATTCAACTGGCCGCCCTAGAAACTTCCACCCTCTGCCTGATCTTGACCGGCAAGCTCCCTCTGGATCCCCGCATTCAGTCTCGAGCAGAAGAGCTGGAAGTGCCGATCCTCTCGGTGGATCTGGACACCTTCACCACCATCAACCGCATCGAACGGGTTTTTGGGCAGATTCGCCTGCACGAGGAGGTGAAAGTCCGCTGCATCCAAGAGCTAATGTCAGCGAATTTTGACTTTTCCCGTCTCTATGCTCATTTGGGCTTGACACAACCCCTAGTGTCGGCGGTAGGTGCATAAGAAAAGTTATTACTGGCTTCTCTATATTTGGTGTCTAAATAGATATTTCTTCGAGATTGAGCACTATATCTGATCAAGACGAAATAAGCTCAGTTTTGACGCGCTGGTCTCTAGTGTCTGATGCTTTCCAGTATCTGCAATGATTTCTGCAAAAAAACGCAGGGATCTCTCGCCGGTTTGGCCTACTCACCGAATTCGAGAGATATCATGCGAGTATTCATCACCTCAACACACCACTCCTCCCCCAGATTTTCTGGGGGTTTTTGTTCGTACTGTTTTTAACCTTGTGCGTCAGTGTCACGTAAGCTGATGTTGACGGGGTTTATGCTGCTAATAGTGTGAAACAAAGCTTTTCTGAAGCTGAATACACTAAACAGTGGTGCCGGCACGCCCTTCTGCAATAAGATGCAGTGTCTGTTGTCGAGCCGGGATCCCAAATGTTGCCGTTAGCGCCGGATGAGCACCATGGCCAAGGTTTCACGGATGCACAGCCGCAAAGGAGCGGGCCCCAGCCGTCTGGTTGCCTGCCCCCACAGTGGCATCTTCACCGACGGGGGATGTTCTCCCAATCCGGGGCCAGGGGGATGGGCTGTGGTGGTGGTTCAAGATGATCAAATTGTGGAAGAGTTTTGGGGAGGGGATCCCGATAGCACCAGCAACCGCATGGAACTGACCGGCTTAATTCGGGCTTTGCGGTATTGCCGTGACACCCAAGGCAACGGCGTAGATACCATCTACAGCGATTCCCACCTCTGCGTGCAAACCTACAACCGTTGGATGTCGCAGTGGGCAGCTCAGGGATGGCGGCGGCGCACAGGCCCGGTGGAAAACCTGGATTTGATCCAGGAACTGTATCGGCTAAAGCAGGAGTGCCCCCAGGTGCGGGTGGTTTGGATCCAGGCTCACGAAGGGTTGCGCTGGAACGAGTACGTGGATGAGTTGGTCGCTCGCGCCCGGCCAAAGTAACAATTTCTACATATTCCGATGTATGAGGCTGCGATCACAGACAGGCTCTGAGTCCATCGCCTATCCTCAAGAGGACGGCTCGTCGCAGGTGTGATATGAAGACCCAACTTCAGTGCCGGTTTCGTCCTCTCTCCCTTACGTTGATGGCGGTGGGGGGCTCTTGGCTCCTGGGATCCTGCCAACTCAGAGGGCCACAGGTACAGTTGCCCGGCGATGTTCTGCCGGAAACCGCGCTGGTTCCCCAGTCGGCGCCCCTGGTGCTGACCTTTTCTACCCAACCGGAAGAATCTTTTCGCACTCACCCTGACCTTTTGGCCCAGTGGGAGAGCTGGACGGCAGAAGCTTTGGCTGAAACCGGCAAGGAGTTCTCTCGGGAAGAGATGCAAGCTTGGGCTGGCGAGCAATTCACGATGGCAGTGGTGATCCCCAATCTGGTGCCCGGAGCTGCCGAGCCGGTGCCTGGGATCCTGTTTGGAGCCAGCACCCGCAACGCTGATTTGTCTGGGCAATTCTTGGCCCAGGTGCGGCAACAGGCAGCAGCAGAAGGGGCCAACTTCGAGCAGCGCCAGGAGCAGGGGGTCACCCTCTATGTGCAAACCAACGGGGAGCCGGGCGAGCGGTGGGTGACTGCTGAGTTTGGCAACCGTTTTGTGGCGGTGGCCAACGACCCAAGGGTGATGCAGCAGGCGATTGCTGTGTATCGCGGCGAAGCAGAGCCGATTGGCCGCTCCGAAAGTTTCCGCACCGCTGTTGGCGATCTGTATAAGAGCGGCACGCTGGCCTTTGCCTACTTCAACTTCCAGGCTTTGCAGGAGGATCCCGAATCTTTCAAAGACTGGATGCAGGATCTGGATCCGGCGACGCTGGGATCCCTGCAACCCCTGCGCTCTTTGGCCATGGCTGCCCACTGGCAGGAGCAGGGCCTGCGGCTGCGCATGTTGACCCAGACCGATCCGAAAACCCAGGTGCAGGGGGGGTGGCAAACGGCTCGCGGCGAACTCATTCAGCGGCTGCCCGGCAATGCCTTGGCGGTGCTGACCACCCAGCAGATTGCCCAGCGCTGGCAAGCCGTTATGCCTGAGCTGGAAAAAGATCCGCCGGTCAAGGAGTCGTTAGAGGAGCTGCGGGCTGAGTTTCGCGCCAATACCCGTTTGGACTTGGAAAAAGATCTGCTGGCTTGGATGGATGGGGAGATGGCCCTGCTGGTGGCACCGGATGCCCAGGCCCATCCCCTGTTGCAGGGCATGGGAGCAGCCTTGGTGATCGAGACCAGCCAAAAAGACAAGGCCAACGCGGCCCTGACTCAGTTGGATCGGCTGGCCCAAGAATCGGGAGTAGGGGTAACGGAGGCGGGTGGACAGGTGACGTGGGCGGATCCCTTGTTTAACCGCCCGCTTTTGACCCGCGCCTGGGAAGGCAACTATTTGATCGTGACCAGCAGCACGGCGGCGCTGCAAACCCTCGCCCAACGCCAGGGCAATTTGCTTCCCCAAACCGAGCCGCTGAAAACCCTCTACGATCAGTTGCCCAAGCCCAACTACGGCTACTTTTTGCTGAATTGGCAAGGGATCCGAACAGTGCTGGAGGCCACACTACCGGGTAGTTTGGCAGGCTTGGAGCCGGAGGCCCGTGAGCTGCTGACCCGCATCGATGGGCTGGGGATTACCAGCTACCCTGCCGGGGATCACGCCTTTGGGGTGGAGCTGCTGGTCACCGTGCCGCCCAAGCCACAGCCGTAAGCTCTTTCCCCCCTCTCCCTTGGGGAGAGGGGCTGGGGGTGAGAGCATGACTCTAGTCAATAATAAGCTCAACTATACTGA
>NZ_JANSIM010000100.1:0-16777 GCF_047502655.1 Synechococcus sp. R5-12
AACCAGCCTAGAGGTTCGGGCTTGTTTTGTTCTCTGGTAGAGCATAACAGGCTCAGGGCTACTGAAAGCCCGCGCTACACTGCTAAGGCGGTGTAGGGTCGGGTAGTTTACAAAGTGCCAAAATCCTAAGAGCCTCAGATCGAGTGCGACCGTGTTCCTCACCTTCTCAGCAGTATGGCTAGATCCTCAGCTTCGTGGCTCAGTCGGCTCTCCTTTTTGCGAGGGCTGATCTTCATCTTGGCCGTGGTGGTTGCCCTCGTTTACTTGGGCTTCAGCCGGGAGGTTCGCCTTGGCCTTGACCTCAAGGGAGGAACCCAGCTCACGCTACAAGCTGTGCCCACCGAGGAGGTGCCTGAAATCACCCCCGAAGTGATGCAGGGGGTAGAGGCCGTCATCCAGCAGCGGATCAACGGGCTGGGGGTGGCTGAGCCTCTGGTGCAGATCAGCGACCAAGACCGCCTGTTCGTGCAGTTGCCGGGGGTGGCGGATCCGGATCGGGCCATTGCTCTCCTTGGAGATACAGCCCAACTGGAGTTTCGCAAGGGCTTGGTTCCCGTCGGCGCGCTGCCCCGCAACGAGCGGGGAGAGATAACAGCGGGGGAGGATCCGGATACTCTGTTTGAGCGGGTCGGCCTCACCGGGGATCTGCTGCGCAATGCCTATCCCCAAGCCCCTCGCCGCGGATCCCAGAGTTGGGAGGTGCTGCTGGAGTTCAAGCCGGAGGGGGCAGAAAAATTTACTCAGCTCACCCGAGATCTGGCCGGAACAGAACGTCCATTGGGCATTTTTCTGGACGACGTGTTGATCAGTGCCCCGATCGTGGGGCCGGAGTTTGCCCGCACCGGCATCACCGGCGGGACGGCGGTGATCACAGGCAACTTTACGGTGGAGACGGCTACCGATCTGGCGGTCAAGCTCAGGGCAGGAGCGCTGCCGGTTCCCATTCAGGTGATTGAAAATCGCACTGTCGGGGCCACTTTGGGGGAAGTGAGCGTGCGCCGCAGCCTCTATGCCGGGATCGGGGGCCTGGTGCTGGTTTTCCTCTTTATGGTGGCCTACTATCGCCTGCCAGGGCTGATTGCGGACATTGCTCTGCTTATCTACGCCCTCTGTACCTTTGCTCTCTTCCAACTGCTGGGGGTAACCATGACTCTGCCGGGGATCGCCGGCTTTATCCTCAGCATCGGCATGGCAGTGGATGCCAATGTGCTGATCTTCGAGCGCATCAAAGAAGAGTTGCGGGCCGGCAAATCCATCTACAAGTCCATTTCGGAAGGGTTTAACCGCGCCTTCAGCAGCATCCTGGACAGCAATGTGACTACCCTTTTGGTCTGTGGCGTGCTTTTCTGGCTGGGGATGGGACTGGTGAAAGGGTTTGCGGTAACCCTGGGCATTGGCATTCTGGTGAGCTTCTTTACGGCCATCACCTGCACCCGTAGCCTGCTCTTGGCGGCAATGGGGATCCCCAGCTTGCGCAAACCTGAGTTTTACGGCGTTCGGATGGAGGCGGCCCAATCATGACGGCTCAAGAGCTATCCCCCGTAGATCCCGCCTCTCGGTTGCTCGACTATCGCTTCGACATTGTTGGACGGAGCAAGCTGTGGTTCAGCTTGTCCTTGGCGGTGCTGCTGGTGGGGCTGGTCAGCATGGCCTTTTCCCTGGCTTCTCTGGGAACTCCCCTGCGGCTGGGGTTGGATTTTTCCGGCGGCACCTTGCTGGATCTGAGCTTTGAGCGGCCTGTCACCACCGAGGAGCTGCGACGGGCGCTGCAGGAACACAACCTGGGCACCAGCATCATCCAGCTGGACACCCAAACGGGCCAGGAAGCCCTGATCCGCATGCCCCCCTTGACTGAGCAAGAGCGGCTGGCCGTGGAAGCCACCCTGCGGCAGGAGGTTGCCCCCTTCCAGCGCAATCTGGTCGAGACGGTTGGCCCGACGGTGGGGCGTTTGCTCTTGCGTTCCGGCATCGTGGCCGTGCTCATCTCTTTCGGGCTCATCGTGCTGTACCTGGCCCTGCGCTTTCAGTGGGATTACGCGGTGTTTGCCATTGTGGCGCTGCTGCACGATGTAGTGTTGACGATAGGGCTATTTGCCCTTTTGGGCCTGACGGTGGGTATGGAGGCGGATAGCCTGTTTGTGGTGGCGCTGCTGACCATCATCGGCTTTTCTGTCAACGACACCGTGGTCATTTACGACCGCATCCGCGAAAACCTCCGCCTGGTGAGCCGCAAAGTCAGCCTGGCCGAGGTGGTAAACCTATCTCTGAACCAGACCTTTGCCCGCTCCCTGAACACCACCCTGACGACGATGCTGCCCCTAGTTGCCATCGCCATTTTCGGGGGAGCTACCTTGAAGGGGTTTGCCATTGCCCTGCTCATTGGCTTTACTTTGGGGGTGTATTCCAGCATTTTTATTGCCAGCCCCCTGTTGGTGTGGTGGCGGCAGCAGCGCTATGGCAAAAGTAGCGAAGATGCCCGCGCAGGCAGGGATCCCGATTCACTTCCCTCTGAGGGCTAGGGCCTCGATATCGGAAAAATTGGGTCGATTGGGTGGGGATCTGTCGTTCGCGCTGAGACGGTGTCCTCTGGGTTCACCATTGCAGTCTTTGCCCATGGGAGATCAGGTAGCGCTGTAAATCGGCTATTTTGCCTTGCGGTACGATCTGAGCTGGGATCAGGCCGGGAGCTTGACTGCGCAGCCAAGCCACGGTCAGCCCTGCCGCCGAGCCGATGGTCCATTCACCGTAATGCACGCGGGTGGCGGCGTTGACAATGTGGCTGACGGCGATCCCTTTGCCGCCGATGAGCAGGTTATCCACCTTCTGCGGGATCAGGGCTTCCAAGGGAATGAGAATGGGACGGACGGAAAACTCGTTGACTGGCGCGGAGCTGGCCGACAGAGATGGCTCCCAGTTGCGGTAGCGACAGCCATGGATGTCGATGGCGTAGTGGGTAACCCCCACCACGGTAGGTCTGAAGTCCCGCCCCCCGGCGGTGCCGACGCGAATATCCTGCTCCAACATCAGGAACTCTGCTTGGCCGTAGGCAGCTCGCCCCAGGATGCGCCGACCTTCGCGGATGTAGGGGTAGAGGCTAAGGCCGGAGCGGGTGCCCAGCAAGGACTCTTCGGCAAACACCAAGGACAGGGGATAGCCGCTGCGGGATTGGGTTTCCATCAGCCACTCGGCAAACAGCAGGGCGTGGTTTTCTCCATCTTTGATGGCCGAGACATCCAGGCCCCCCAGCCAGTTGTGGCGCTGCCCCGAGGCCACCAGCCGCTCTTCCGTCAGGATCAGGGGCGGGTTCATGATCCCCCAGTCGTTGCCGCGGTTCCAGTTCACCAGCGTCAGGTCGCCTGGAACAGGCGTGCTGTAGAAGGGATCCCGGCGACCCTTGCTGACGATGCGGCGGTAATTGAAAAAGCTCTGGCCGCTGAAGGTGGGGAAACCTTCCATGTCGAACTCGCGGCGGTGTTCGGCGCGGGAATAGCCTGGTTGCAGTTGGGCCAGCTCTGCTCGGGAGCGACCGCCATCGTCGTGGATGGCCAGCACGAAGGGAAAGGTAAAGGCTTGAGTGCACTCCGGGTTGCTGGCGGGGGCGGCATTGGGCTCGCCGGTCACATCGTGCCCTTCCGAACCCAGCCGATAGGGGATCCCGGCCCAGCCCACCAGCTCTCCGGTATCGGTGGCATCGATCACGAAGAATGGGCGGCCCGGCGGCGCTTGTAGACGCAGCACTCGCTTGGCGAACACCTCCGTTTCCTGCCAACTGTACCAGCTCACCAGCTCCCGCCACAGCCGTCCCGGCGGCACAAAGTTGGGATCCCGCGGCTGCCGCTGCACAGCGTAAATGCTTTCAATCCGGGATCCATCGGCGCTGAAGGTGGCCCCCTTAAAAGCCGTTTGGGTAGCCCAGCGGCTGTTGGGGGCATTTTGAGCTGCCTGTTGCAGCCAGGTTTCCACCGCCTGCAGCCCGGCCTGGGGCGGAAAACACAGCCCTCCCACCCAGCAGCTGTTGATCTCGGATACGCGGGTTCCCGGCGGGATCCCTGTCCAAGCAGGAAGATCCACCGGCTGGCTTTCGATCAAGGCCTTGAACTCCAGCCAGTGGCGGGAAAAATTGCCCCGCTGCCGCATCGGCAGCGATTCATCAATGGCCGATACCCCCTGGGAGGTAATCTGACCCCCCAGCCAAGGGGTGAGCTCGATGAGACAGGTCTGCACCCCCCCTCGCATGGCATGGCCTGCCGCTGCCACCCCTCCCAGGGATCCGCCCACCACCACCAGCTCGCACTCCCAAATCTCGTCCGGCTGCGGCAAGGGATCCAACAAGGGCCAACCGTGGGCGGTAAAACGGGGCACCTCCGGCTCGGAGACGGCAACAGGGGATCCCACCTCTGGCTGGGAGAGGGCGGCAAACCCCATCCCGGCCACAAAGCTCAGCAGCGACAGGATCCCCAGCCCCACAGTTCGCTTGGGCTCAGATCCCCGGCACGCCGCAGCCGTCTTTTTGCCAGCCATGCTCACTCACACCCCCGGCCTTTCCCCGGCAGGAGAAATCCCCTTGAGAATAGCTGAGGAAACCGACATTGAGGCCAGCCAGGATCCCTGCCACAGGGCATAATGGGCTAGCAACTTTTTAACGGCAACGGCGGGATCCCATGGGACGGGCAAAGAAGGTGGTATTGGCCTATTCAGGCGGGGTGGATACTTCCGTCTGCATTCCTTATCTCAAGCACGAGTGGGGGGTGGAATCGGTGGTCACCCTGGCGGTGGATCTGGGGCAAGGGGCGGAGCTGGAGGCCATCCAGGCCAAGGCCCTCAGGGCAGGGGCAGAGCAATCTCTGGTGCGGGATGCCATTCAGACCTTGATCACCGACTATGCCTTCCCGGCCATTCAAGCCAATGCCCTCTACGAGCAGCGCTACCCTCTCTCTACGGCACTGGCCCGACCGCTGATCGCTAGGCTGTTGGTGGAGGTGGCGGAAGAGGTGGGCGCCGATGCGGTGGCCCACGGCTGCACCGGCAAAGGCAACGACCAGGTGCGCTTTGATCTGGCTATTGCTGCTTTAAATCCCCAGCTCAAAGTGTTGGCCCCTGCCCGCGAGTGGGGGATGACCCGCGAGGAGACCATTGCCTATGGGGAGCGCTACGGGATCCCCATGCCCGTGCAGAAGTCCAGCCCCTACAGCATCGACCTCAACATTTTGGGCCGCAGCGCTGAAGCCGGCATCCTAGAAGATGCCGACCGGGAGCCGCCGGAGGAAGTGTATGCCCTCACCCGGCCTATTTCCCAGACACCCGACGAGCCCGCCTACGTGGAGATTGAGTTCGAGCAGGGGATCCCTGTCGGGGTGGATGGGCAGCGCCTCAGTCCCAAAGCCCTCTTCGAGCAGCTCAACTCCTTAGCTGGCCTGCATGGGGTGGGCCGCATCGACATGATTGAAAACCGCCTGGTGGGGATCAAGTCGCGGGAGATCTACGAGTGCCCTGCTCTAATGGTCTTGATCCAAGCCCACCGCGAGCTGGAAAGCCTCACCCTCACCCGCGATGTCATCCATTACAAGTACGGCATCGAGACCACCTACAGCCAGTTGATCTACAACGGCCTTTGGTACTCGCCGCTGCGGGAGGCTCTGGACGCCTTTATCCGCGCCACCCAGAAAAGCGTCACCGGTGTCGTGCGGATGCGGTTGCACAAGGGCCAGGCGGTCTGTGTGGGCCGTCGCTCTCCCTACTCTCTTTACAACCCAGAGCTGGCCACCTACGGGGAAGGGGATCAATTCGACCACCGCGCCGCCGAAGGCTTTATCTACATCTGGGGCCTGCCCACCCGTGTCTGGGCCCAGGTGCACCGGGGCCACGACTCCCATCCTGGCCTCAGTGGTGATTAAGCACTCCTGCGTGGTCGTTTAGAGGCTTTTGAGGTTCTCAATGGAGCAACAATGGGCTCTCTTCTCCGGATTGCCTGAGCAGATTGGTGGGCCTTTGGCTAGCCTGTCGGAGTCGAAATGACCATAAACACCCTGAAAGCCTGCCGATGAACACCGACTGCCTTTAGGCAGGGGAGTATGTCAAAGTGGAGTACATCGTGCTGCCTATGATCAACGTTGGTTACATCCAGTTACTCCGCGAATACAAGGGCTTAAGCCAGGCCGATCTGGCTAACAAAGTTGGGCTGCCCCTGCAGGCCATTGCGGCCTGTGAGAAAGGGGAGTGCATGCCCTCCATTGGTCAGTTGGCTGCTGTTGCCCGTGCGCTGGGGGTGCCGCTTGAGGTCTTCTTCGAACAAAATGCCGCTTGTCCCCCACCGCCCGACTGTGATGGTCAGGCCAAGTCCAAGGGATCCATCCCGCCAGCGCAGACGGAACCGACTCTGTTATTTAGAGCAGATGACCCAAAAGTTCTCACCCCCGCGCTCAAAGCTCTGGTGCTTAAGCGAGCCCTAGCCTATGCCGAGATCGAGGAGGAGATTGGTGAGGTTGCTGTGTCACCGCCCCAAATGCCGGTGGAGACCTATGATCCGCATGCAGTGGAGCGCTACGCTGGGGACGTGCGAGACTTTCTAGGGGTAGAACATGCTCCTCTGGGAGATGTCATTGCCCGACTTGAGGAGCGCGGTTTGAAGATCCTCCTGACCCCCCTGCCAGCCCGTGTCAGTGGGCTCTCAGCTTACACCGAGTCGCTTGGAGCAGTTATCGTCGTCAACGACAATCACCCTGTTGAACGGCAGTTTTTCACCGCTCTACACGAGTTGGCTCACCTCATCTGCCATCGCCAGGACTTCGCGCACCCAGAAAAGGCTGTGGATGGCAAGCTGTTCGTGACAGCGGTGCGGAGCACTAGGGAGAAACTCGCCAACCATTTGGCCGGGGCAGTGCTGCTGCCGCGTGACGTCCTTGAGCGAGAACTTCAGGCATTCCGCCACCGCTGGGTTCCTGAGGCCATGCTGCTTGACCTCAAGCTCCGCTACGGCGTCAGCATGCGAACTGTCCTGGTGCGAGCCGCTCAAATTGGTATCATTTCTCGCAAGCAATGTGGCCAACAGATCGGTGTACTGAACAAGAAATACGGAAAAGACAAAGAGCCGCTTGAGCTACGGCGCGAGTTTTACAACCCGGCTTGGCAGAACGACCAGAGCCAACTGCCCAAATCCCGCCTTGAGCGGCTGGTGTTTCAGGCTCTCTCCCTTGAGGTTGTGAGCGCTTCCCGAGCTGCAGAAGTGCTGGGGGTTTCAATGGAGTATATCCGCAAGCGAGCTTCGTTTTGGTGGTCGAACGGCGCAAGTGCTCTTTAGCAGCCCCTAATGACCTTGCTTTCTGACGCCAACATCCTCATTGACTTCGCCAAGGTTGGGGGGCTGGAATCCTTAGCGAGGTTGGCAAGTCTGGAGGTGCTTGACGTGGTACTGGCAGAAGTCGATGACCCTTGCAAGTCCCAGGTTCTTGCTTTGGGCGTGCAGGTTGTCCAGGTGCAGGAAACGTGGCTTCCAGAGGCAATGGTTCTGAAGAAAAGTGGGTTGTCGATAGCTGACGCATTGTGTCTTCACTACTGCCGTACCAGCAGCTCTACGCTCCTCTCCAACGATGGCCGGTTGCGCAGAGCTTGCGCGGAGAGCGGCGTTGTCGTCCACGGCAGCCTTTGGGTAGTGTGTGAGCTCTATAACCAAAAGGTTTGTCTGCCGGAGGTACTGTGCAACTGGCTGGATCGCTGGGAGAAGGAGTTGAAAGCTCGCCTCCCTGCTGACGAGTTGGCCCAGGTGCGACAGGTTTTAGGATGTATCTCAGGTTCGTAGCGCCAGCACCCACCCTCAAGTCCCGGCAGTCCAGGTGTTGCCGTACTCGATCTGCTCGGGGGTGAGGCTGTCGATTTGGATCCCCATGGCCTTGAGCTTGAGGCGGGCGATGGCCTCGTCCACCTCGAGAGGAATGGGGTGAAGCCCTGGGGCCAAGCGGCCCCGGTTTTTCACCAGGTATTCGCAGGCCAGGGCCTGGTTGGCAAAGCTCATGTCCATGACGCTGGCGGGGTGCCCTTCGGCAGCAGCCAGGTTAATCAGGCGGCCTTCCCCCAGCACCACCACTGACTTGCCCGATTGGAGACGATATTCCTCGACAAAAGGCCGCACCGTCTGTCGGGAGACCGACCGCTCCTGCAGCGCTACCAGGTCGATTTCAATGTCAAAGTGGCCGGCGTTGCAGACCATCGCCCCATCCTTCATGCGGTCGAAGTGCTCGCCGCGAATCACGTGCTTATTGCCGGTGACGGTGATGAAGATGTCCCCCAGAGCAGCGGCTTCTTCCATCGGCATCACCCGGAAGCCGTCCATCACCGCCTCCAGAGCCCGCACCGGGTTGACTTCCGTGACAATCACCTGGGATCCCATGCCGCGGGCCCGCATGGCCACTCCCTTGGCGCACCAGCCGTAGCCAGCCACCACCACCGTCTTCCCGGCCAGAAGGATGTTGGTACAGCGCAGGATCCCGTCCAGGGTGGATTGGCCGGTGCCGTAGCGGTTGTCGAACAGGTGTTTGGTCTCGGCGTCGTTGACGGTCATCACCGGGAAGCTGAGCACCCCCGCCTTGAGCATGGCCCTAAGGCGCACCAGGCCAGTGGTGGTCTCTTCCGTGGTGCCGATGAGCTCCGACAGTTGCTCCTGACGGTGCTGCACCAGCTCCGCCGTCACATCTCCGCCATCGTCGATAATCAGGTTGGGGCGGTGATCTAGGGCAATCTGGACATGGCGGCGGTAGGTGGCCACATCTTCTCCTTTGAGGGCAAACACCGAAATGCCATGGTCCGCCACCAGGCTGGCGGCCACATCGTCTTGGGTGGAAAGGGGATTGCTGGCAATGAGAACGCTATCCGCCCCCCCTGCTTGTAGAGCCAGGGCCAGGTTGGCCGTTTCGGTCGTAATGTGGCAGCAGGCCACTAAGCGCAGCCCGGCAAAGGGCTTTTCTTGAGCAAAGCGCTCCCGGATCTGGGCCAGCACGGGCATCTCCCGCGCCGCCCACTGGATCCGTTGCTTGCCCAGGGGGGCGAGGTTCAGATCTTTCACTTCATGCTTCGGGAGAGACAGGGTAGCGCTGGTCATCGAGTGTTGCTCCAAACAGGGTCATCGAGAGAGGATAGGGGAACGGAAACTGCAAGCCCCAAAGGGGGCCAGGCAGCCATAAAGATCAGCAAGGATGTCGATAAGCCTGAACCATTTTGCCACAAGGGATCCCCTTTCAGCGCTGGGGCTGGATGTAGGCAACCGCCGCATTGGCGTGGCCGGCTCCGACCGGCTGGGGCTGCTGGCTACTGGCCTGGGGGTGATCCAGCGCCGTTCCCTCTCAGAGGATATTGCCCAAGTGCAGGAGTGGATCCGCCGCCGCCAGGCCACCGTGGTGGTGGTGGGGATCCCCCTTCTGGCGGATGGGTCGGTGGGATCCCAGGCCCGCAAAGTCCAGCGGTTCGTGCGCGCTTTGCAGGTAGCCGTGGATCTTCCCATTGTTACCGTCAATGAATACCTGAGCACCGCGCAGGCGGAGTGGGATCTGCGCGAGGCGGGGATCCCGGCCAAAGCCCAGAAGGGCTTAATCGATCAGCAGTCGGCGGCGGTAATTCTCCAAACTTGGCTGGACGAGCGACGGGCTTCCCCGTCGGAAATGCCGGGCTGGCAAAGCTGGGGCAACAAAGACTACGCTGGAGAAGTCTAGCCGGGAAAGTTTAAATCAATTCAAGCCCAAGGTGGGCCATCCCTCGTTGCCCCTTCTGCATCAGCAGGGTGTGATTGTTAAGTCGGGGCCTTTCGCGCAACTTTGATAACGTCTGATAACGTCACGTGAACCATCCGAGCATGAATCGCATTTGCATTCTTGGGGGCGGCTTTGGCGGGTTGTACACAGCTTTGGAACTGAGCCGGCAACCCTGGCCAGAACCACCCCAGATCACCTTGGTCGATCGGCAGGAGCGGTTCGTCTTTGCCCCCCTGCTTTATGAGCTGCTCACCGGAGAAATGGAAGACTGGGAGGTGGCCCCCCGTTTCCAAGATCTGCTGCCCCCAGAATCGGTGCAGTTTCGCCGCGGATCTGTCCAGGCCATTGACCCTCAAGCCCGCCGAGTGGAGCTGGAAGATGGGCAAAGCTTGGAGTACGACGCGCTGGTGCTGGCGCTGGGGGGAGAAACCCCTCTAGAGAGCGTTCCGGGAGCGGCGGAGTTTGCTTTTCCCTTTCGCACCCTGGCAGATGCTCAGCGGCTGCGCGCCCACCTGAAGGCGTTGGAAGACCGGGATCCGGCTCAGCCTGTGGCTCTGGCCATTGCAGGAGCAGGGGCCAGTGGCGTGGAACTGGCCTGCAAATTGGCAGATCGGCTGGGCTGGCGGGGACGGATCCGCCTCATCGAGTTGGGATCCCAAATCTTGTCCGGCTTTGCTCCCTCCAGCCGGGAGGCGGCCCAAGAGGCGCTGGCCCAACGGCGGGTGCAGGTGGAGTTGCAAACCAAGGTCTTGGGCATCGAGGCCCTTAACGAGAACGGCGCCCCTCCCTTCCGTCTGCAGCTCCAGCGACTGGAGAGCCAGGAGATTGCTACGGATCTTGTGGATGCTGTGCTGTGGACTGTCGGAACCCGACCGGCAGCGGTGATTGCCAATTTGGATCTGCCCAAAACGGAGCGGGGACGGCTACAGGTTTTGTCCACCCTACAAACCCCCACCTTCCCAGAGATCTTTGCCTTGGGAGATGCAGCAGCGGTGGTGGATGCGGAGGGCAAGCCGGTGCCGGCCACAGCCCAAGCGGCTTTTCAACAGGCCGGTTATTGCGCCTGGAACCTGTGGGCTTTGCTCACCCAGGAGCGGCCTCTCTTGCCCTTTCGCTACTTTTCTCTGGGGGAAATGCTCAGCCTGGGGGTGGATACGGCGGTGCTTTCTGCCCTTGGCGGCCTCACCCTGACCGGCCCCCTGGGCTATTTGGCCCGGCGAACTGCCTATTTGGTGCGCCTGCCCACCCTAGAACACCAGCTCAAGGTGGGATGGAATTGGATCACCCGCCCCCTCTGGCAAGGGCTGCTGGCCCGCTAGGATCCCTGTAACTGGCAAGAGCGCTCGTAGGCCGCTCGCACTGCCTGCATCAGGGCTCCCCGCACCCCCGCCTGCTCCAAGGCTTGGATCCCGGCAATGGTCGTCCCCCCTGGACTGGTGACCCGGTCTTTGAGAACGGCAGGGTGCAGATTTTCTTGCTGCAAGAGGGCAGCAGTACCCGCCAAGGTCTGCAGGGCCAACTGGGTAGCAATGGGACGCGGCAGCCCCACCTGTACCCCTCCGTCGATCAGCCCTTCCAGAATCACCGCCAGATACCCCGGCCCGGAACCCGAAAGTGCCGTCACCGCATCCATCTGGCTTTCGGCCACCGTCACCACCTCGCCCACCGCGCGAAACAGCTTCTCCACCTGCTCCACCTGCATAGGCGTCACCCCTGGCCCGTAGCTGATGGCCGTTATGCCCGCCCCCACCAGCGCCGGCGTGTTGGGCATCGTGCGCACCACCTTTTGTTTGGGAAAAGCCTGCTGCAACTGCTGCAAGGGGATCCCGGCCATAATCGAGATCACCAGCTCTGTGGCGGACAGCCGGCCCATCTCAGCCACCACCGTCGGGAAGAGCTGCGGTTTAACGGCCAGAAACAGAATCTCAGACTCTCCCGCCTGGGAGGGATCCGCCAGCAGCCGAATGCCCAGCTCCTGCTGCAGGGCCACAGCCTTGTCCAGATCAGGCTCCCGCAAGGCCACCTGCCCTGCGGGATAAACTCCCACAGCTACCCAACGCCGCAGCAGGGCGGATCCCATGGCTCCACCCCCGATAACACTTAGCAGTGGCCGCTCCATAGCAACTAGTGCTGACCTACTGCCTGCAGATGCTCATAGGTGCTGGGCCAGAGGGGGGTAGGGCTTTGCAAAGGGCGCTGCAGCGGCTGCACCACTTGGCTACTGGGGGTGGAAACCATCACCGTGCTGGGGGTGAACAAAAAAATGTTCTCTCCGATGCGCTCTTGGTGGCCATCGATGGCGTAGGTGCCGCCGGCAACGAAATCCACAGAGCGCTGCGCCTCAGCGGGATCCATTAGGGTCAAGTTCATGATCACCGTCTTGCGCTCCCGTAGGTACTGGATAACCTGAGCCATCTCATCGAAGCTGCGCGGCTCCATCACCACCACTTCACTGGTGGGTGGGTTTACGCCCGGTAATCCAATCACGTTGCTCCCCATACTGCCCCCTGCTGAGCGATCCCGATGCTGACTGCGCCGATGGCCCCGCGACTCTTCTCGACCGGCAGAGCCCTCCCCCGCTTCCACTCCCCGTTGCCGCCGCCCTCGCGGAAGGGTACTCACTTCCTCCTCTTCGGGGGGAGCAGCCGGTTGGGAACGGCGTCCCTCGTAGAGCAGTTGGTAATCATCCTGCCCTTCCATTTCAGAGTACTCCTCCAGGCCGTCCACGGGATCATTCAGACCCACAAAATCTCTTACCCTGCTCCAGATTCCATTGACATTCATATGCACATCCTCACTACAGGTCATGGGTTTACGGCGAGCGTAGGATTCAGGCTCTTGATTGGATCCTGAGTGGCTCACTCAAGCTAGGGGGCGTCCTTTTATTCTCGGTCAAAGTCTTTCAATAGGCTGAGACAGGGTTTGCTCAGAAAGCTGCCGAAGCAGGTGGGGGCTAACGTAGGTTAACAAAACCCCATTGATTCGACGACTAGAGTTTACCCAGAAGAAGTGAAGATGTCATCTCACTTGCCAAGCCGTTGTTTGGCAGGATTGAACTCTGCTCCCCGTCTGGATTGAGCCCACGTTAACGGAAGTAACGCAAATGATTACAAATTTCCCCAAAATTTCCCCAATAGGGCAAATCCTGGGCGGGATCCCCCCACTTTTGATTATCCAAGCCGAACTCTCGCCCCAAAGGTGCCCCGCAGGGCGACTGGGGAGTTGCACGGCTTTACACAAAATTTAATCACAATTTAACGGCTTCACAGAGGTCACATCTATTCCTGCTCGGCGTCGGCAAACAAAGCGCGCCCCAGCCGGATCAAGTTAGAGCCTGCTGCCACCGCCAGGAGGTAATCGTCGGACATGCCCATGGAGAGGGTGTGCACCTGCAGATGTTCATAGCCGCTGCGCTGGATGTAATCGGCCAGTTCGGCCAGCTTGCGAAACAGGTCTAGGGCCGCCTCTGAGCTCAAGCCCAAAGGCAAAATGGTCATCAGGCCCACAATTTGCACCTGCAGCAGTTGGTTCAGTTCGGGGAGGCTCTGCAACAGATCGGGGATGAGCCAGCCGAACTTATTGGGATCCGGAGCCAATTTAACCTGCAGGCAAAGCTTGGGGGTGAGGTGCAGCTCCCAGGCTTTTTGGTTGATCAGCTTGGCCAGGCGCAAGCTATCGACGCTGTCAATCCAGGCAAATTGCTTGAGGGCCGGTTTGACTTTGTTGGTCTGCAGATGCCCGATCAAGTGCCAGACGATATCGGTCAGATCTTGCAGTTGCCCTTGTTTGACGGCGGCCTCTTGCACTCGACTCTCCCCAAAGTGGCGGATCCCAGCCCGATAGGCGGCGCGGATGTGGTCGGCAGTGTAGCCTTTGCTCACTGCCATGATCTCCACATGGCCTGGGATCTGGGCTCGGATGGCCTGAATGCGGCTGTGGATGAGCTGCTCGTCAAGGGGCATCGTCAGGTCAGCAGGCCGGGGATCGCTATCCCCATTCTCGTTCCAATTGGCAACAATGCTCTGGGATAGATTTTTGCAGAACCCAGAGCCAACGGGCTGTCCGCTACCGCTGCCAGGGATCCGGTCGGGAGATGATCACGCGGGTGCCGGGCGCCAGTTTGCGCGCGTAGTCCAACTGCACCACTTCTGGGTTTTGCTTCAGGGCTTCCCCCTGGAGGCGAATGGCTTGGGCTTCTCCTTCTGCCAGGATCACCAATCGTTGTTTTTCCAGCTCTGCTTTTTCCACGAGGAAGCGTTCCCGCTCTTTCTCTTGCTCGGCAATTTGCTTTTGCTCGATGGCCGTTTGGAATTGGTCGGAGAAGCGGACATTGCGCAGCAGCACGTTTTGCAAGATCAGGTCATTCTCAGCAAAAATGCTGGAGAGCTGCCGCTCCACATTTTCCTGGATCTGCTCGCGTTCTTCCGAGAAAACGGCGATGGCGCGGTGCAAAGCCAGTTCATTGCGCACCACCGTCCGCACCTCTGGGCGAATCACTTTGTCCACGTAGGAAGGGCCAATGGTCTGGTGCAGGTGGGCCACTTGGTCGGGATCCAAGCGAAAGCGCACCGAGACATCGAGGGAGATCTGCTGGCCGTCGGCGCTGAGCACTTTCAACGCATCATCCCCCTGGTTTTCGGAGCGTTGGGAGGCCATGGTGTAGGTTTGGGTGCGCACGTCGTAGAAGATAGGCGTTTCCACCAGCGGCAGCAGGAGGTGCAGCCCTTCTCCCAGCGGCTGCGGCTTCAGCCCCGTCAGGGAGTTGAACACCACGGCCCGTGTGCCGGCAGGCACCACCACCAAGCACTGCAGCAAGGTGGCCAAGAGGATCAGCAGCAATGCCCCACCCACCAAGGGAATCCAGGACAAAGCGGGAAGTTCAAAAGCAGGACGACGGGGGTGGGCCGATTTCACAGGTGTGTTACCCAAAAACCTAAAGAACTCGAACAGGTGCCCCGGGGATGGCCGGCCAAGCTCTTCTTGAGCTTAACCCAAGGCCGCAGCCAAGATCTGATAGGCCAGTTTGGCGACCGTGAAGGCGCTGCGGCGATCGGTTTCCCGTTCTCCCGTGACCGACAGCTCGACCACATCGGCGCCGATGATTTGCCGTTGCTGTCCTAGTGCCCGAATCAGCTCCACCGTCTCCCACCAGCCCAAGCCGCCAGGTTCGGGGGTACCGGTGGCCGGCACCACAGCGGGATCCAGCCCATCCACATCCACCGTCAGGTAAACCTGGGGGCCCAAGGTGGCAATCACCTCTGGGATCCACTCCTGGGCTGGCTTGGTGTGCAAGCTGTGGGCAAAAAAGGTGTGCAGACGGCGCTCGCGAATGGTCTGGCGGTCTTCGGCGCAGATGGAGCGGATCCCCACTTGGGTGAGGCGGCTGCCCACTTGCTCCACCACGCGGGCCATGGCAGAAGCATGGGAATAGCGGGATCCCTCGTAGCTATCTCTCAGGTCGCAGTGGGCATCGATTTGCAGGACGTGCAGCTCCGGATAATGGGCCAGGTGGGCAGCAATCAGGGGCCCGCTGATGGAGTGCTCCCCACCAATGGAAAGCAGGAACCGCCCCGGTCTCACCCACTCGGCAGCGCGACGCTGGATTTCGGCCATAGCCAGCTCCTGGGCAGAAGATCCCAGACCTTCCAACTCCACCGGGGGGGCCGTCCAGTAGCGGGAGATCTCTTCCGAGAAGTCGGGGTGAAGAGCTGGCTGGCGATCCCGTACCTCGTCGTAGATCTCCACATAGGCAGAAGCCTGCAACAGCGCCTGAGGGCCTTTGGCGGTGCCTTTGCCATAGGAGGTGGTGGCCTCGTAGGGGACGGGCAGGAGAATTGCTTGGGCCATCTCCGGATCCGGCTCAGGCAGGCCCAGGAAGGGGAAGGGAGAGCGATACATGATGGCTTGCAAGAAGGGATCCCTATTCTATTGAATCTATTGAAGAATTGTGGTGAGCCAAAAGGACTGGGATGATGGGGTAAAGAGGGACCCTTGTGGGATTGAGGCAAACCCTCTAGACTGAGCAAAGGCTTCCCCAAGCCCAGTTTTAGCAGCCATTTGTTTTCACTCCTCTTAGACTGCCTTTCCACAAGCTGACGAGCCTATGACCACTGCCTCTCACGCTGCTCTTTTCGACGCTCTGGCCCAACGTCGGGCCCTCAAGATCATCAGCGGTCTACAAAACTTCGACCTGCAGTCGGTTCTGAGCATCACCCGCGCCGCCCAACAGGGAGGGGCCACTTGGGTGGATATCGCTGCCAGCCCCGAATTGGTGCAGCGGGTACGCGCCCAGATCGATCTGCCCATCTGTGTGTCGGCGGTGGAGCCGCAGCAGTTGGCCGCAGCCGTACAGGCAGGAGCAGACATGGCCGAGATCGGCAATTACGACAGCTTCTACCCTTCAGGCCGCATCTTCTCCGCAGCGGAAGTCCTAGACCTTACCCGCCGAACCCGCTCTCTTCTGCCCCGCACGCTCTTGTCGGTAACCGTTCCCCACACTCTGCCTCTGAATCAACAGGCAGAATTGGCCGAGAAACTGGAGGATCTGGGAGCCGATCTCATCCAAACCGAGGGCAGCACCAGTGCCGAGCCGGTTCACGGGGGATCCCTGGGCCTGATCGAGAAGGCTGCCCCCACCCTGGCCGCCGCCTATGAAATTAGCCGTGTCGTCTCGGTACCGGTTATCTGCGCTTCCGGCCTCTCGACGGTAACAGTGCGCTTGGCCATTGCTGCCGGCGCTTCAGGTGTAGGGGTGGGCAAAGCTGTCAGCCGGCTCCAGGATGAAGTGGCCATGGTGGCTCAAGTGCGGGCATTGGTGGAGGCCTTGGGAGGATCTCGGATCCCTGCCCTTGTCTAGGTCGATGTCTGACCGGTAAAAGTTGACCCTCTTGCGCCAGCGTGCGCTGGTGCATTTTTTTTAGATTTTCTTGGACAAGCAGGGAATAAGTAGGTAAGTAGGGCAGCTGAGGGTTGAGATCAGCCGCTAGAAGTTTTGCTGCTCACCAAATTTTCGGGCTGGAGGCCCGCACCATAGCCGCAGG
>NZ_JANSIM010000101.1:0-15807 GCF_047502655.1 Synechococcus sp. R5-12
GCCAGCGGGACGGAGTCCTTTCGCGCCAGCGGGACGGAGTCCTTGGACCCTCGAAGATCCCATTCTTCGGAACTGTCTTTTCAGGTCATCGAAATTGAGCTGACCCGACCGGATCGCCTGGTTTTTCCAGAGGATTTGGCTCAGCTTCAGCTGCCTGCCGGGATCAATGCCCGGCTGGGTGTGGTTCTGACGGGGCGGGCCCCCATTTGGCTGTATGGCTGGCTGGTGCACGAGTGCCACTTCACCCGCTGGGTGGCCTGCTATGACCCACGCTTGGGCGCGGTGGTGGTCTCCAGCCATACCCCCGAAGTGCGGGTGGGCCAGGTCATCCCCTGGGTGCAGGGAAGGCCGGGCAAGGCCTACGGCCCGCTGACGCGAACAGAATTGGCAGCGGCGGTGATGGTGGTGGGCCCCCCCGACAGTGGCAAAAGCCGTCTTGCCCGCGCCCTCTTCGAAGCTCTGCTGCCGGAGCATCCCGATATTTATCTGCAACGGGCCCATTGGGATGGGGAAGGCAATTGGACTCTGGACTTACCCCTAGAACAGGCCGAAGCCCTCAAGCAGCGGTACCGGGGCCGTTCAACCCCTGAGTTTTTTGGCTTCCATGCCCAGGCCATTCTGGCTTTGCGTCGGCAAAAGAGCTTGGTGATTGTGGATGTGGGCGGCAAGGTGGATCCGCAAAAGCAGCCGATCCTGGAAGCCTGCTCCCACTACCTGGTGGTCAGCCGGGATCCCGAGGCTATCCCTCTCTGGCACGAGTTTTGTCGAGACCGGGGCAATTTGCGCTGTGTGGCCATCCTGCACACCTCGTCCGGCCCTCCTCAAGTGCTCAAAGACTCACCTGAGTTGGAAATTCGCTGGGATCCCAACTCTCCTCCCCCCGCGGAGCTGCTTCGGGCGGTGCGCCGCTTGATTGCCTAGGGGTGCGGATTCAGAATTGGAGGGGCGGGTCAGCATATATCGCATCCCGGACGCTGGCCGTTTTGGACGAGCGGTTGCGCAATGTTGTGGGCGAGTTCCAAGAGAGGTTTGCGGATCGCCTGACCAGGGGCTGCACCTGATGGCCAAGGTGTGTGGTTTTTGGGTTTTGGGTTGCCTTGTCGCCCTCTCGCTCCGTCAACTGCTCCAGGTTGGATTTACCGGTAAGCCGCCTCTGGGTTGGCTTCATGGCCGTAGAGATAGCTGAGAACCGAGTTGCGCAGGCGGTAGTACTGCGGATCTTCAAGAATCCGCTCGCGATCCCGAGGGCGCGGGAAGGGAATGGTCACGATCTGCCCGATGGTGGCTGCAGGGCCATTGGTCATCAGCACCAGGCGGTCGGCCAAAAACAGCGCCTCATCAATGTCGTGGGTAATCATCAAAACCGTGCAGCGATGTTCATCCCAAATGCGCAACAGCTCCTCTTGAAGCTCCTCTTTGGTAATGGCATCCAAGGCCCCGAAGGGTTCATCCAAAATCAGCACTTCTGGACGGATGGCCAACGCACGAGCAATGGCTACCCGCTGTTTCATCCCTCCCGAAATTTGCGAGGGATATTTCTGAGCGGCTTCCCCCAGCCCCACCAAATCCAAATGTTCTTCCACAATTCGATGCTTTTCCGACTGGCTCTTTTGGGGAAATACCGACCGAACGGCCAAATAAACATTTTCATAAACCGTGAGCCAAGGCAACAGGGCATACCCTTGAAACACTACCATGCGCTCCGGGCCAGGAGCTGTAATCGGCTGCCCTTTCAGCTTCACCGAGCCACTGGTGGGCTGGGCAAATCCGGAAACCATATTCAGCAGGGTGGTTTTGCCACAGCCGGAATGCCCAACCAAGCAGACAAACTCTCCCTCGTTCACACTGAGGTTGATATCTCGCAAGACGGGATAATCCCCCTTGGGAGTTGAGTAGGTCTTGCTGACATTCTCAAGGCTTAGGTAGGGTTCTGCGGCTACGTTCGCTGGGGTAGAGGTTGTCAAGAGGGCAGTCATCGTAGGGTGCTCCAACTCATGATTTTCTCACAACGGGGAATGTGCTTTTGCAAGGGCGCCCAAGTGGGTATCTAGAGCAACACAGGACGACGATCTAAGGCAACCTCGGCTACATAAATATCGTGCTTAATCGCCAAACTGTTGAGGTAGGCCAGGGGATCCTCACCATTAAAGGGGATCCCATCGAACAACTGAATGGGCTGCCGCTGGTAAGACACATCCAGCCCCAGCTCGCGGGCTGCCGTACTGAATACCCCCACCTGACACACCCGCTCCACAATCTCCACCCAGTTGCGGGGGAAGGGCAGATCCCCCCAGCGGGCCATTTGGGTCATCATCCACAGATGCTCGGTGCGGCTGGGACGGTTGCCGGCTCCCAGAAAGAAGCGGTGGTGGGCATATTCCCGCATCGGCCTGTCCAAGTCACAGATTAGGCGCTGGGGATCCCCCAGATGAATGTAGGATGGGTCGGTGCTCAGGTAGGCGCGGCGGCTGAGCAGCTCGCGAATCTCGTCGTGATGGGCCGGGTCTTCACAGTAGCGGCAGGCTTCCAACAGCGCTTTGACCAAGGCAATGTGGGTGTTGGGGTAGGCTCTGGCCCAATCTTCTCGCACCCCCAACACTTTGCCGGGATGGCCCAGCCAAATCTCCAGATCTGTAGCCACCGTAAAGCCACTGCCCTCTAAGGCTGCCCGCAAATTCCAGGGCTCTCCCACACAGTACCCATCGATGTTGCCGGCTGTCAGGTTGGCCACCATCTGGGCCGGAGGCAGCGTTTTCAGCACCACGTCATGATCCGGGTGGATCCCGCCGGCTGCCAGCCAGTAGCGCAACAGCAAATTGTGCATAGAGCTGGGATGCACCACTCCAAAGGTGAGCCGACGGCTGGGACTATCCAGGATGTAAGCCTTCAACTGGCTGAGGGTGTGGATCCCTTGCTCGTAGAACCGCTTATGCAAGGTGATGGCATTGCCGTTGCGGGTCAAGGTGAGGGCAGTAACCACCGGCTGAGGCGGGTTATCCCCTCCGCCCAAAGACATCCACACCGGCATACCGGCGGGCATTTGGGCCGCATCCAGATAACCTCCCTGAATGCCGTCTTGGATCCCTCGCCAACTGGTTTCCCGCACCAAATTCACTTCTTCCAAGCCGTGTTTGGCAAAGAACCCTTTTTCTTTGGCCACAGCCAACGGAGCGCAGGCAGTGAGGGGCACAAAGCCGATCTCCAAGTTGATCTTTTCCAAGCCATGCCTGGCCACCACAGTGCTGCGGCGAGCACGCCATTGCTTGATGCGTTTTTGTTGGTTCAAAAAGTAGATGATCTCGCTGCGGTAGCTGTAGTAGCTGGGATGGTTGACCACCTCCAGCCGACGGCGGGGCCGAGGAATGTCAATGGTTAAAATGTTCCCAATTCGGGATCCCGGCCCATTGGTGAGCATGACCACACGATCTGACAGAAGAACCGCTTCGTCCACATCGTGGGTGACCATGAGAGTGGTCATCTGATGTTCTTCACAGATGCGCATCAACTGCTCTTGTAAGTTCCCCCGCGTGAGCGCGTCCAAAGCGCCAAACGGCTCATCCAGCAGCAACACTTTGGGCCGCAAAGCCAGGGCACGGGCAATGGCCACCCGCTGCTTCATCCCCCCGGACAATTGGGCTGGGGGCTTATCTGCTGCATGGCGCAAACCCACCAGATCGATGTGCTCTTCCACAATCTGCTGACGCTCTGCTGGAGAGTGGTTTTTAAGAACGGCATTCACCGCCAGCGCGATGTTTTGCCGAACCGTTAGCCAAGGCAAAAGCGAGTAATGCTGAAACACCACCATGCGATCGGGGCCCGGCGCCGTGATGGTATGCCCATCCAAAGCCACGATCCCCCCTGTGGGCAAAGACAGCCCCGCCACCATGTTCAATAGGGTGGATTTACCACAGCCGGAGTGGCCGATTAAGGAGACAAACTCCCCTCGATGGATTTGCAGATCGATCCCTTTCAGAGCAAGGTATTCCTGCCCTCCGGGCAGAGCAAAAGATTTTTCCACCTGCTCCACACTGACCAATACAGACACAGAAAACCTCCCAACCTATCACCCGTCTAGCCTCAAACCAACCACATACTGACAACACATCCAACACATCATTGGTTGGCTATCTTGTTTTGCAAAACAGACATCAGGCGATCCAAAAGCAATCCCACCGCTCCGATGTAGATGACGGCAACGATGATCTCCGTAACGTAGTTCTGCTGGTAAGCATCCCAGATGAAAAAGCCGATCCCCGGCACACCTGACATCACAATTTCTGCGGCAATAATCGCCAGCCAAGATAGGCCAATACCAATGCGCAGACCTGTGAACATGTAGGGCAGAACCGAAGGCAGCAACACCTTAAAAAAGAAGTCTACTTTGGAGAGCTTGAGCACTTTGGAGACGTTGATGTAGTCTTCCGGGATCTGTCTCACCCCCACAGCCGTGTTGATGAGAATGGGCCAAATTGAGGTAATAAAAATAACGAACAGGGCAGCCGGCTCATTGCGTTGCAAAGCAGCCAAAGATATGGGCACCCAAGCCAAGGGAGCTACCATGCGCAAAAATTGGAAAATGGGATCCAAAGCTCGGTTGATCCACACACTGCTTCCCACCAAAATGCCCAACGTGATGCCCACCAAAGCGGCACTGCAATAGCCGATGGCCACCCTTTGTAGGCTGGCCAAGGTTTGGCGCAGCAGCCCTTGGTCGAGGTCGCTGTTGCGATACAAAGGATGCAGGATCAGATATCGGCTGCGCTCATCCATCCACACATCCCAGGGCCCCGGCAGCCGAATAAGGTTGGCACTGGCCAAGAGCTGCCAGATGAGCAGGAATCCAACAATACCCACCACAGGGGGGAGAATCTGATCTCGGTACTTCGCCAAATCGAACTTCGCCGTTGCAGATTTTGCCGGAGAAGAAAGTGTTGTCGTCATAGCTCCTAGAGGAGGATAGGGTTTTACAAGGTTCTCTGTTGTCGCGCTCTCAGAACATTCCAGCCGCAGGGTTCTACAACGTGTTGGAAACAGAGCATGAACTGGGATTGGCCTTGCCTTTTCTTTGGATGGGCAAACACAGGGATTGCAAACTCAACAAAACTCTCACGACAATCAGAAAACTCAGGATTCCTACGGCTATTGAAAGGATGAGCTTGTCCCAGCGAGGCCGGGCCGGCTTCTTAAAAAGAGGCTTCCCGAAGGGTTCGCGCGGAACGTGGAGGAGAGCCAACATAGCCGATCCCCAACATGGCATTTAAAGATATTCAAAAAGTAAAGATTTTCAAAAAGTGCAAAGTTTACAGTATCCATCAACTCTCCATCATTTGGGCAGAAAGCTCGGCACAGCTTTTTTCGACCTCGTGGGATCCCACAGGTAGGCAGGATCCCTGTTGTGCAAGAGATGCGTCTGTGTTGGCCGGGGTTGATATTAGACCCTTTTGATTTTCAGGCTGTTCAGGTAAGCCTGCGGATCCTGTGGGTCAAACACCACACCGTCAAAGAAACGCTCTGTTCCCCGCGAGGTGTTGTTGGGGATGTTCTTCACCCCCAGTGCCTGGGCGGCCTCACGCCAGAGATCTTCACGGTTCACTTCATCCACCAGACGACGGGCAGTATCCAGATCGGGAAGGAAGCGAGCGTGAAAGCCCCAACGCAGGGATTCCGTCAGGAACCAAAGGTCATGGCTCTTGTAGGGGTAAGAGACGCTGCCCCGGCCATCTTCCCAGTACAAGGGCCCGGCATTGAAATCTTGAACAGCTGGCTTGCCGTCTCCCAATTCGTAGTTGCCTTGAAAGGGAGGGGTGAGAACTTTAACCGGCACATTCAGGTAGGCACGCCCTGAGAGAATGCGTGTCAGTTCTTCTCGGTTGGCCGGATCGTCGCACCATTGCTGCGCTTCCATCACCGCCATCAAAGTGGCTTGTGTGGCCCTGGGGTTTTGCTCTACCCAATCGGCGCGAATGGCCAAGTATTCTTCGGGGTGAAAGGGCCAAATCTGTTGGGTAAGGGCCGCCATAAACCCGATCCCATCGGCCACAATCCGGTAGGGCCAGGGATCCCCGGTGCTAAAAGCATCCATGGTGCCATTGCGCATTCCCTGCACCGTTTCGGCAGAGGGAACCGCCAACAGGTCGATGTCTTGATCCGGATCTACCCCCCCAGCAGCAAACCAGTAACGGATCCAAAAATCTTGATTGACGTTGGGGAAGGTATGAGCGGCCTTGAATTTGCGTCGGTTGCTGGCGCTGAAATTTTTGATGTAATCCGCGGCTCCCGAGATATCCAGCCCCAAACCCTTGCCAACATGCATTCCAGCAATGGCAATTCCGTTGCCTTGGGTGATCAACTGACACAGAACTGCCATGCGCACCGGCTGATTGTTGGTGATGGCGCCAATGTGGATCATGTGAGGCATCGGCATCTGCCACTGGCCGCCGTCAATGCCCCCACCTGCTGAGCCGATGACCACGTTGTCACGGGCTGCCGGCCAACTGGCCTGCTTTAACACCTCTACACCGGTCATGCCGTGCTTGTCGAAAAAGCCCTTCTCCTTGGCGATGATCAGGGGGGCAGACTCCACAATCGGTATAAAGCCTAACCTGAGATTGGGGGTTTCTGGGCCGCTGGCCTGGGCAACCCAGTAGCCTGTGCTGGCCCGTGCTAAGCTGCCACTCACGAGTCCACCCACGGTGGCCGCACCCGCAGACAGCAAAAAGTTACGACGTGACGTCATGCTCACCTCATCGAAAGGATATGTGAAGGCAAGATGGAAGCTTTCCAGTTCAAGTCGCCTGACCCATGGATTTCCTTCGTGAAATCTCAAGAAATCCTTAAATCTCAGCTTGGTTGATATCCTAAGGGCAAATTAAATATAGAAACAATACAATTATTATTTTGGTAAGCATAGACTTCCGTTTATCATTTTTGCGATGGCTTAGGTCTCAATGGCGTTTCCTCCAACGGCGGCTTGCTCTGGGCAAAACAACTCAACAGATTGGGGATCCCTGCCCCATGCCGGCTATCACTGGGATGGCTGCACAGAGCGGTTTTTTGAGGGCTGGTACAGCCGCGTCACCTTGCCCGGGGATCCGCCCATTAGCTTTGCCTTCATGTACGCCATCGATCCCAAGCGCGGGGGCATGGCTCAGGTGTTGGGGCCAGAGGAGGAGCTGCATTGGCGCACCTTCCCCAATCCCCGCCGCTTTTGGGCCAGCTCAACCCATCTGGCCTTGGGGCACTCAGGGATCCCAGGCCCCGGCTGTCGCGGCCTTCAGGATCCCTTCACCTTCTTCCAGCGCACCGCCAGCGGCTACCAATACACCGCCCACCTCAACCAGGGGATTTTGCCGGATCCCTTGGGCTCTGAGCCCATTCGCTGGCTTTACCGCATTCAGCCTCGTTTTGCCTATGGGATCCCACCCCGAGCCACCATGGGAGCCTGGTCTTATCTGCCCATCTTTGAGCCGGGCTGGCAGATCCTCATGAGCCATGGCTTGGCCACCGGCTGGGTGGAGTGGAGAGGCAGGCGCTATGCATTTCAGCAGGCTCCCGCCTACGCCGAAAAAAATTGGGGCCAAAGCTTTCCTCGCCGCTGGTTTTGGATCCAGTGCAACGCCTTTCCCCAACATCCCGGCCTTAGCCTCACCTGTGCCGGAGCTGAGCGGCAGGTGCTCACCCGCCCCGAAGAAGTGGCCCTGATCAGCCTGCATGGATGGGGATCCCAGCCCTTTTTGGAATGGCGGCCTGGGCAAGCTCATCTGACTTGGCAAGTGGATCCCTGGGGATCCTGGCGAATCTGGGGAGAAAGTGCCCTCTGGTGTATTCAGCTAGAAGGGCACACGCGGCGGCCTGGCCAAACTGTATTCGCCCCTGGCCCAGAAGGGATGCAGCGCAACTGTCGGGATACCCTGGCAGGACATCTGCACCTGCAGCTTTGGCAGCGCAACGGCCAAGTCTGGACGCCGGTGCTCACGGCCACCAGCTCCCAAGCCGGCCTGGAAGTGGGGGGAGAAGTTCCGCGACCTTGGCAAGGGCAATGTTAACGCTGGCGGATATCTACACCCCCGCTGGACTTTCCAAAGAACGCTCTTGTGCTAGAATGCCTAAGCCACATTGATAGATGTCCATCTCTGTCTCTGGATAGTACTGGATAGTATCTGAGTAACTATGGACAGGTAGTATGGACAGACAGTCAACCGTGGTTGGCCCGCCCCTTTTGCGCCTGTAGCTCAGTGGACTAGAGCACGTGGCTACGGACCACGGTGTCGGGAGTTCAAATCTCTCCAGGCGCGTTTTGGCCCCAGACAGCTTCCGTCTGGGGTATTTACCGTCCCTTGGTTTCGCCAGAACTTGTGCTAGGATTACCCCTATCAAGTCCGCCTTGATGCAGGCGTAGGGAGCCCGAGGATCATGTTTGAACGCTTTACAGAAAAAGCCATCAAGGTGATCATGCTGGCCCAAGAAGAAGCCAGACGGTTAGGTCACAATTTCGTTGGCACCGAGCAAATTTTGTTGGGGTTAATCGGCGAGGGCACTGGGGTCGCCGCCAAAGTTCTCAAGTCCATGGGAGTGAACTTGAAGGACGCCCGCATTGAAGTCGAGAAAATTATCGGTCGGGGATCCGGTTTTGTGGCCGTCGAGATCCCTTTCACTCCCCGCGCCAAGCGAGTGCTGGAACTCTCCCTAGAAGAGGCCCGCCAGCTCGGCCACAACTACATTGGCACTGAGCACCTGCTCCTGGGCCTGATCCGAGAAGGGGAGGGAGTAGCGGCCCGCGTCTTGGAAAACCTGGGGGTGGATCTGTCCAAGGTGCGCACCCAGGTGATCCGCATGTTGGGCGAGACTGCCGAAGTGACGGCAGGGGGGGGATCCTCCAGTCGCACCAAAACGCCCACCCTGGACGAATTCGGCTCCAACCTAACTCAACTGGCCCAGGAGGGCAAGCTGGATCCGGTGGTCGGTCGGACGCGGGAGATCGAGCGGGTGATCCAGATCTTGGGCCGCCGCACCAAGAACAACCCCGTCCTCATTGGCGAGCCGGGGGTGGGCAAAACTGCCATTGCCGAAGGCTTGGCCCAGCGCATTGTGCAGGGGGATGTGCCGGATATTTTGGCCGACAAGCGGGTGATCAGCCTGGATATTGGCTTGCTGGTGGCCGGCACCAAGTACCGCGGCGAGTTTGAAGAGCGCCTCAAGAAAATCATGGATGAGATCCGCAATGCCGGCAACATCATCCTGGTCATCGACGAGGTGCATACCCTGATCGGGGCCGGGGCTGCGGAAGGGGCGATTGATGCCGCCAACATCCTCAAGCCTGCCTTGGCCCGTGGCGAGTTGCAGTGCATCGGCGCCACCACCCTGGATGAGTACCGCAAGCACATCGAACGGGATGCCGCCCTGGAGCGTCGCTTCCAGCCCATCATGGTGGGCGAGCCGACAGTCTCCGAGACCATCGAGATCCTGTTTGGCCTGCGGGAGCGCTACGAGCAGCACCACAAGCTGAAGATCTCCGATGCCGCCTTGGATGCGGCAGCCAAGCTGGCCGACCAGTACATCTCCGACCGCTTCTTGCCAGATAAGGCCATCGATTTGATCGACGAGGCTGCTTCGCGGGTGCGCCTGATCAACTCTCAACTGCCCCCGGCGGCGCGGGAGCTGGATCAAGAGCTGCGGCGAGTGCTCAAGGAGAAAGACGCTGCGGTGCGGGCCCAGAACTTCGACAAAGCCGGTGAGCTGCGGGATCGGGAGATGGAGATCAAGCAGCAGATCCGCGCCATTGCCGCTGCCAAAAAAGCCGAGGAGAGCAGCCGCAGCGAAATGCCTGAGGTAACCGAAGAGGACGTGGCCCAGGTGGTCAGCGCCTGGACGGGGGTGCCGGTGGCCAAGCTGACCGAGAGCGAGTCAGTGAAGCTGCTGAACATGGAAGAAACCCTGCACCAGCGCATCATCGGCCAAGACGAAGCGGTGCGGGCCATCTCCCGTGCCATCCGCCGCGCTCGGGTGGGGCTGAAAAATCCCAACCGTCCCATCGCCAGCTTCATCTTCTCCGGCCCAACAGGGGTGGGCAAAACCGAGCTGACCAAGGCTTTGGCAGCCTACTTCTTCGGCTCCGAGTCAGCCATGATCCGCCTCGACATGTCGGAATACATGGAGCGGCACACGGTCAGCAAGCTGATCGGATCCCCGCCGGGCTATGTGGGCTACAACGAGGGGGGGCAGCTCACAGAAGCGGTGCGGCGCCGCCCCTACACGGTGGTGCTTTTCGATGAGATCGAGAAGGCGCACCCGGATGTGTTTAACCTATTGCTGCAAATCCTGGAGGATGGCCGCCTGACCGATGCCAAAGGCCGCACGGTGGACTTCAAGAACACCCTGATCGTGATGACCTCTAACATCGGCTCGAAGGTGATCGAGAAGGGCGGCGGCAGCCTCGGCTTCGAGTTCAACACCAACGACGAGGATGCCAACTACAACCGCATCCGCAACCTGGTGAATGAGGAGCTGAAGCAGTACTTCCGTCCGGAGTTCCTCAACCGCGTGGACGAGATCATCGTCTTCCGGCAACTGACCAAGGATGAGGTGAAGCAGATTGCCGACATCCTGCTCAAGGAAGTGTTTGACCGCATGACGGAGAAGAAAATCCGCCTCTCGGTTAGCGATCGCTTCAAAGACTTGGTGGTGGAGGAGGGGTATAACCCCAGCTATGGGGCACGCCCGCTGCGCCGCGCCATCCAACGCTTGCTGGAAGACATCCTGGCGGAAGAAATCCTGACCGGGCACGTCCGAGAAGGATCGGAGGTGCTCATCGATGTGGATGAGGAGCGCAAGCCCAAGGTGTTGGTCACGGAGCCGGAGCGGGTTCTCTTGCCTCAAGGGGCGGAGTAAAGCTGGCTTTGAGAGGTCCTCAGACTGCAAGGGATCCGTTGGGATGCTGCGGATCCCTTGTGGTCCTCAAGTGTTGTTTTTCTGGTGTTTTTCAGTTGAACAGACCCAGGCGTAGGAGATCTCTGGCATGGTGCAATCGACCTACTACTACTATGGCGGCGCTCCGGTTCGTACCCCACCCCCAGATTTGGCTTCGCTGCTGCTGCAGGAGCGCATTGTCTACCTGGGCTTGCCCCTTGCAGAGGAGTCGAATGCCAACGTCACCAAGCTGATCATCGAGCAACTGCTGTATCTGCAGTACGAGGATCGGGAAAAGCCGATCAAGATGTACATCAACTCGACGGGCACCTATAACTACGACACAGCGGCCTTTGCCATTCTGGACACCATGAACTACATCAAGCCGCCTGTGCATACTATCTGCATCGGCAATGCCATTGGGATGGCGGCCATGTTATTGGCAGCAGGAGCCAAAGGATTTCGGGCCAGTCTGCCCAATGCCACGATCGTGCTCCACCAGCCCTATGGGGGCACCCGTGGACAGGCCAGCGACATCGAAATTCGCACCCGCGAGATTCTGACTTTGCGCAACATGATGCTGGAGCAACTGTCCCGCAGCACGGGCCAGCCTATGGAGCGCATCAAGAAGGACACGGAGCGGCTATTTTTCATGACACCAGAGGAAGCCAAAGCCTACGGCCTCATCGATCAGGTGCTGACCAGTTCCAAAGGCGTGCCGAAGTTGGCAACAGCCAAAAACTGAAGCAGAGGGATCCGTCGATGGTTCAAGTTCCCGTACAGCCTTTGACGGTGGGGGAGTACCTACGCCTCACGGACGGGCTTTATGAAGGACGGGTTGAACCTGAAGACGGGTCCATTCGGGAAGCCGAGGAGCGTATGAACACCCTCATTGAGCTGTTTCTGGTTGCGGAATTGCCCAAGTTTTTGCCCATCCAACGCCTGAGCTTGGGCCAAGTTGAGGTCGAAGTGCCCGCAGCCAAGGCTCGGTTGCGCAATCCAGAGGTGATGGCTTTGCATCCCGCTATGTGAGCTTGCTGGGAAACGGTTGCGGAACCATTCGGCTGCCCATGCCCCTGCCGCTGTTGGTGGTGGAAGTCGTTTCCCCCGGAGTGGACCATGAAAAACACGATTATCAAGACAAGCGCAAAGATTACGCTGCCCGTGGGATCCCAGTGGATCCAGCCAAGCAGTCCGTTTCCGCGGTGCGCTGGGTTGGCGGAGAATACGAAGGCGAGGTCAAAACTGGATCTGGACGCATTGTTTCCTCGGTTTTGCCCCAGCTGGATTTGAGCGCGGAAGATATCTTACAAGCGCGTCGTTCTGTGTTTCATACTTTGCCAGGAGAAACTTATGCCGATTGGAGTGCCTCGGGTTCCCTACCGTTTGCCCGGCGAGCCCTATAGCCAGTGGATTAGCCTTGACGATCGCCTGTACCAAGAGCGGATTTTGTTTATCGGCGAGCCCATTGACGATAGCTTGGCCAATACCATCGTGGGGGTGATGCTCTACCTCAACTCGCAGGATCCGCAAAAGGACATTGTGATGTACATCAATTCTCCCGGTGGCTCTGTGACGGCGGGCATGGCCATCTACGACACCATGAACCACATCAAGCCAGATATCGTTACGGTTTGCGTGGGCCAAGCGGCTTCGATGGGAGCCTTTTTGCTGGCTGCCGGCACTAAGGGAAAACGGTTTGCCCTGCCCCACTCCCGTATCATGCTTCACCAACCTTCCCTGGGCACAATCCAAGGCCAAGCCAGCGACATTGAAATTCGCGCCCGCGAAACTCTGCGAGTCAAACGACGCATGAACGAGATCTTGGCGCAAACCACCGGCCAACCGCTGGAGAAAATCGAGCGGGATGTGGAGCGAGACTTTTACCTCTCGGCCACGGAAGCTCAGGCTTACGGCATCGTGGATCGGGTGATCCAAGAGCGCTCGGAAGCCATGGCCAGCTAAAGGGATCCCCCCCTTTCCCCCAGCAACAGGTCGAGGGGTTGGGAAAGGTTGGGAGGGATCCCTTCAAGGGGTGGAGTTCAGTGGACAACGCTAGGAGAACCGGTCGGATGGGCCAACGGCTCTGGAGTGCAGGACTGGGCTGCTGCGCGGGTCTGCTGCTGCTTTGGCCGGAAGCTTGGGCACTGCCCCCTGCCGATGAGATCCCGGAAGAGGTGTTGCGGGCCCAGCCCGACTTGCGGGCTCGCTCTCCGGTCGATAATCAGCCCCTCGCCGCCGCCGAGGCTCTGGAACTCCAGGAAGCCTTGGCAGCTCGGCCCGAAACCGGATCCGTCTCCCCCGAGGTGGAACGGCTGATCTTTTTGCTCAGGCTGCGCAAAGGATTTCGAGATCTGTTGCCTTTTTTGTTCCCCTGACTGTTTTCTGGCCCTCACCCCCTGTCCCTCTCTCCCCAAGGGCGAGGGGAAGAGGCCGGTGGGATCCCTTTTTGGTAGCGGTAGGGTCCGGCGCGGGATCCCCAGGTTTGTTGGCCAGTGGCGGCGTCAAAGCCCCGATCCCAGGTGATGAATTCGCTGGGGGTGAGGTCGAACTCGATGTGGATATAGGTGCTATCCCAGGGGTTCAGACGACATTCTCCACCTGGCAGCATTTCGCCGTGGTAGCAGTCTGGGCGCTTTTCCACCAAAATGCGACAACCGGGCAAATGCTCCAGGTCGGCCAAGGAGAGCTGCGCCAAGCGCTGCGGATCCTGAGAGGCACCTGCCCAAGCTGCTTGATCCCGCAATTTGTAGTTCTCGATCCGCAAGGGATCCCCCAATACCTGGAGCACCCGGCTGCGATAAAACTGGCCCGGCGTGTGCTGGTTAAATTGCTCGGTAAAAAAGCCGATCCCTTGGGAAAACAGGTGGGGCAGACGCACGTACCAAAGGCTGACCGGCACAAACCACACCGGCTCTGCCATCGCCTGGGCGCGGTTGCTGTAGTAGCCCTCCAGCCAATCGGCCAAGGTGTGCAGGTCGGAAGCGGATTTTTCGTCTACCATAAGGGACTATGACAAAACTCACCCCCAGCTCCAGCTATAGCATTGCCCTGCGCATTCGCCTGCTCAACCAGCCGGGAGCCCTAGCCCGCGTCACCCAGGCCATTGCGGAAGTGGGAGGCAGCCTCAGCCAGATCGATCTCATCCACCAATCGGCAGCAGAAACGGTGCGAGAAATCTGTGTAGATGCCGTCAGCAGCGAGCATGCTCAGCAAATTTACGCCGCCGTTGCCTCCTTGGCCAATGTGAAGGTGGAGCGGGCGGTGGACCGCACCTTTGAGCTGCACCGCGGGGGAAAGCTGCAGGTGGTGGCCAAAAGCCCCCTGGAGAGCGCCGCCGATCTGGCCATGGCCTACACGCCGGGGGTGGGGCGGGTTTCCCTAGAAATTGCTGCCAACCCCGCCGCGGTCTATGAGTACACCATCAAGGGCAACAGTGTAGGCATTGTAACCGATGGCAGTGCGGTGCTGGGCTTGGGGAATGTCGGCCCGGAGGCAGCTTTGCCGGTGATGGAGGGGAAGGCGGCGCTGTTCAAGCGCTTTGCCGATATCGATGCCTTTCCTCTGTGCCTGGCCACTCAGGAGGTGGGGGAAATTGTAGAGACGGTGGTGCGCCTGGCGCCGGGATTTGGCGGCTTTAACCTGGAAGACATCAGCGCCCCTCGCTGCTTTGCCATTGAGTCTCAGCTCAAGGCCCGCCTCAACCTGCCGGTGTTTCACGACGATCAGCACGGCACCGCCATTGTGGTGCTGGCGGCGCTGCTGAATGCCCTGAAAGTGGTGAAAAAGAGCCTAGACGAGGTGCGCATTGTCCTCAACGGGGCCGGGGCAGCCGGCATTGCCGTGACGCAACTGCTGCGGCGGGCCGGGGCAGCCCACATCCTGGTCTGCGACCGCCAAGGGATCCTCAGCCGCTCCCGTTCCGATCTCACCCCCGAGAAGGCGGCCATTGCCGTCGAGGAGAAGGGATCCCTGGCGGAAGCCTTGGTGGGAGCGGATGTGTTTATTGGGGTGAGCGTGGCCAATGCCCTGACAGTGGAGATGGTAGAAAAAATGGCACCGGATCCCATCGTCTTTGCCCTGGCCAACCCGGTGCCCGAGATCCAGCCGGAGCTGGTGGGCAATCGGGTGGCAGTGATGGCCACGGGCCGCAGCGACTACCCCAACCAAATCAACAACGTGCTGGCCTTTCCGGGCGTGTTTCGCGGCGCCCTCGACTGCCGCGCCAAGCAGATCAACACCGAGATGTGCCTGGCTGCCGCTCAAGCCATTGCTGCCTTGATCCCACCTGAGGATTTGGATCCCCAGTGGATCATCCCCTCGGTCTTCGACGGGCGGGTGGTTCCTCAGGTGGCCGCTGCGGTAATCCAGGCTGCCCGCCAAACCGGCGTGGCCGGGATCCCTTGAGGGCTACCTAGGGCACCAGGTGACAAGCCACAAAATGCCCCGCGCTCACCTCGCGAAAGGCCGGGGGTGGATCTTGGCCTGTTCCTTCCCTGGGGGGAACTCACACCAGACGACCCAAGCGCTCCCGCAACTCAGCGGCGGCCTGCTCCAGGTGCTCAGGGGTGTAACCGGTGGTCTCTACCCTGACAGCAAGGTGGGTGTCCTGGCTCTGGTGGAGATGGATCCACAAGATGTGGCGGCCGTCCTCTGTTTTGCGGTTTGCAGCTTTGACGCTGTTTTTGGGGGCAGAGTAAGCATGCGGGTCGTAGCGGACCAGATCCACCCAGGGAATGTCTCGCAGGAGTTTTTCCACCTTGACCCAGCTGCGAGGACGGTGGTGGCTGCTGTCGACCTGCAGCTGGATGACTTCGGAGCGAGGTCGGCCTGAAAAGGACTCCGTCCCGCTGGCGCGATCGGGAAGACCTGCCCGAGGGATCCGGGGCTGAACTTCCGGCT
>NZ_JANSIM010000102.1:0-4843 GCF_047502655.1 Synechococcus sp. R5-12
TTTCAGTATAGTTGAGCTTATTATTGACTAGAGTCATGCTCCAATTGCCCCTAGCTTAGGTCAACAACCCAGGGCCCAAGAGACGGGCCTGACGCTCTTCCAGTATGCGGCTTAAGGGGGGCCAGCGCTTCAGGTCGGGGTCTTGGACAATAAGCTGCTCTGCCGCCTGGCGGGCCAGCTGCAGCACCTCTTGATCCTCTATGAGACTGGCCAGGGCAAAATCGGGTAGCCCCGACTGGCGGGTGCCCATCACCTCCCCTGGGCCGCGGAAGCGCAGATCCATCTCGGCAATGAAAAACCCGTCGTGGGACTGCTCCAGCACCTTGAGCCGCCGCAGGGCCTCCTCGCTTTTGGATCCTGTCATCAGGATGCAGTAGGCCTGGTCAGATCCCCGCCCTACCCGCCCCCGCAGTTGGTGCAGTTGGGAGAGCCCAAAGCGCTCCGCATGCTCCACCAGCATCACCGAGGCATTGGGCACATCTACCCCCACCTCCACCACCGTGGTAGAGACCAGAATATCCAGCTCCCGCCGGCGAAAGGCCGCAATGACAGCTTCCTTCTCGCTACTGGTCAAGCGCCCGTGCAGCAGGCCCACCCGAAATTGGGGGAAGACCTTTTCCTGCAGACGCTGGTGTTCCTCGATGGCAGATTTGAGATCCAGCTTCTCCGACTCTTCAATCAACGGCAGCACCACGTAGGCCTGCCGCCCTTGGGCAATTTCCCGCTCGATAAGCCGCATCACCTGCAGGCGATCCCCTGGCCGGGCCACCAGGGTGTGCACGGGCTTGCGCCCCGGCGGCAGCTCGTCAATTTGGGTAACATCCAGATCCCCATGCAGGGCCAGGGTGAGGGTGCGGGGGATGGGGGTAGCGGTCATGGTGAGGACATCGGGGTGATCCCCTTTCTGTTGCAGAGCGGCCCGCTGCTCCACGCCAAAGCGGTGCTGCTCGTCGATGACCACCAAGCCCAGGTTGCGAAACTGCACTGCCGGCTGGATGAGAGCATGGGTGCCCACCACCAAGGGCAATTCCCCGGTCTGCAACTGCCGCAGGATCTCCCGGCGCTTAGCAGGGGGCGTGGATCCAGTCAACAGTTCAACGGGCACCTGCAGCTGGCTGAGCCATTCCACCAACTTGCGGTAGTGTTGCTCGGCCAAAACCTCGGTGGGAGCCATGAGGGCCGCCTGCCAACCGGATTGAATGGCTGCCAGCACAGCTGCCACCGCCACCACGGTTTTGCCGGATCCCACATCTCCCTGCAAGAGGCGGTTCATGGGCAAGGGATCCCGCAGATCCGCTAGGATCTCGTCGATGGCCCGCTGCTGGGCAGCGGTAAGCTGAAAGGGCAGGATTTGGTAGAAGCGATCCAACAGCTCCCCTCTAGCCGGCTGGTAACGAGGTATGGCCTGAGCTTGGGCACGATAGCGGTGTCGCCGCTGCAATAGGCTTAGTTGTAGGTAGAAAAACTCATCGAACACCAGCCGCCGCCGGGCCTGGGCCAGCAGCTCTCGGGTCTCAGGAAAGTGGATCTGCTGCAGGGCAACAGGCAAGTCCAAAAGCTGCAACTGCCGCTTGAGATCCGCCGGCAAGGGATCCTCCACCAAGGCCGCCGCCGGCAAAGCTAGTTGCACCGCCTTGCGCACCAGATCGGCGGGGATCCCTTCTGAGAGAGGGTAAACTGGCAAGATCTTGCCCAGCCTGTCCAGCTCCTCGCCCTCTCCCCCCAGCACCTCCAGTTGCGGGTTATCCAGCGTTAGGCCCAACCGGCCCTTTTTGACCAGGCCGCTGGCAGCCACCAGGGCCCCCTTGGGGTATTGCCGCTCCAGGGAAGCTTGCCAACTGCGCTGGGCAAACTGCCGCCCGCTGTAGAAGCGGCTGAGGGTAATTACACCACTTTTGTCGGCAATCTTTAGGTTGAAGATGGTCAGCGAGGGATTCTTAGGGCTGGTAAAGCAACTGCAACTTTTCACCGTCCCTACAAGGGTAACGGTCTCCCCCACCTTAGCTTGGCGGATGAGCACCCGCCGGGAATAGTCCAGGTAGTCGCGGGGGAAGTAGTACAGGGCATCCCGCACGGTGTGCAGGCCCAGTTGTGCCAGTTTCTCCGCTGACTTGGGACCAATGCCTTTGAGAAACTGCAGCGGCTGCTCCAGGCTGAGGCCGGCGGGGAGAGATGGGGAAATCGTGCTCCGCCCTGCCTCTGGGGGGGTTGTTGCTACGCCTACGGCAGGGAAACCAGAGCGCTGTGGCAACGAGGCTGCAAACGAGCCAGGTTGGTGGGAACTCGGTCGGGACAGCTCTTGCTGACGTCGGACTCGCTCCAGCCAGCGGCGAGTTTCGGCCACCAGGTGCTGGCGTTCGGGCAGCTCCAGCTCCGGGTACAAGGTATAGCGGGATCCCAGTTCTCGCCACCGCCGCCGGTCATCTCCACTCAGCGCCCAGTCAGAGGGGGGATCCTGTCCGAACACACTCCCCAAAAATTGGGAGAAGGTCTGCTCTCGCCCCCGCAGGTCGGTAAACCCCACCTCTGCTTCTAGGGAAAGGGCGCGCTGAAGCCGCTGTAGATCCACCTGGCTCAAGTTGCTTGGCTGCCGGGAGTGCTCCTTATCAATCCAACTTTAGCCAACAACGGCAGGACAACCGAAGGAGTGCAGCAGCGCAAGCCACACTTTCCATTCCTTGATAAAGAAAAAAGCCTGCCTTATTACTCCGCAACACTGTCGTGACGGGGCAGGCCGAAGGGATCCAGAGGCACTTTTTGGGAGATGCAGGAGCTTTAGCTACGGGCCAGGGCGGATCCCAAAAGCAGAGCCATCACTGCCGGCACCAAGGCAATCGCCAGGATGGTGAAAACTTGTGCGTCCGTCATAACCAACTCCCTAACAGTGGAATTGCACAAAAGTTAGCCCCCTCACTCTACCGTAGCTTGAGGGGTAGCCTTGACACCGAGAAGAAAAGCTCAACATTCTTTACAAAGCAGCCCTTGCCCATCCCGCTTGACCGTGGCTCCCAGATCCTCTGCTTGGATCGATGTTGCTCCGCAACGCTGTCGCGACTGACATTCTCCCCACCCCTAAAGCTAGGGATTCTTTCTCAGTTTTGGGGTTTTACCCCAGGCAGAAAGGCCGGGGCCTGCGCTGCTGGTTTGCGGGTCATGCTACGATGTTGCTCCGCAACGCCGTCGCGACGGCGAAGCAGTTCTTGCCCATTCCTCCTGCGAAGTTCGGTCTTGGCGTCATCATGGTAGCTGCTCCACAAAGTCTGACCACCTCACGGGATAGCTTGGCCATCCTGGCGGAAACGGATCCCTTGGTTTACCGCCTGATCCAGGAAGAGCTCAACCGGCAGCGGGATCACCTGGAGATGATCGCCAGCGAGAACTTCACCTCTCCTGCCGTCTTGGCAGCCCAGGGCTCGGTGCTCACCAACAAGTATGCAGAAGGGCTGCCGGGCAAGCGCTACTACGGCGGCTGCGAGTTTATTGACGAGATTGAACAACTGGCCATTGACCGGGCTAAGCAATTGTTCGGGGCAGCCCACGCCAATGTGCAGCCCCACTCGGGGGCGCAGGCCAATTTCGCTGTTTTCCTGGCCCTGCTGCAGCCAGGAGACACAATTATGGGCATGGATCTTGCCCACGGCGGCCACCTTACCCACGGCTCCCCGGTAAACGTCTCCGGCAAGTGGTTCCGCGTGGTGCACTACGGGGTGCATCCGCAGACGGAGCGGATTGATTTTGACCAAGTGCGGGATCTGGCCCTGCAGCACCGGCCCAAGCTGATCATCTGCGGCTACTCTGCCTATCCGCGGACAATTGACTTTGCCGCTTTCCGCGCCATTGCCGACGAGGTGGGGGCCTATCTTCTGGCCGACATTGCCCACATTGCCGGCTTGGTGGCCACTGGACATCACCCCAACCCCGTGCCCCTCTGCGATGTGGTGACCACCACTACCCACAAGACGCTGCGAGGGCCGCGCGGGGGACTCATTCTCACCCGCGACCCAGAATTGGGCAAAAAGCTGGATAAGGCAGTGTTCCCCGGCAGCCAGGGGGGGCCGCTGGAGCATGTTATTGCTGGCAAGGCGGTGGCCTTTGGAGAAGCCCTGCAGCCCAGCTTTGCCCAGTACTCGGCGCAGGTGATCGCCAATGCTCAGGCCCTGGCGGGATCCCTGCAACGGCGAGGCATTCGACTGGTTTCCGGGGGCACCGACAATCACCTGATGTTGCTGGATCTGCGCTCGGTTTCGGCGGTGCTGGAAAAAACTGGGGCGGCGGATCCGGTAATGACGGGCAAACGGGCGGATCGGCTGATGGGGGAGATCCACATCACCGCCAATAAGAACACCATTCCCTTCGACCCACAGCCGCCCTTTGTAGCTAGCGGCCTGCGTCTGGGATCCCCAGCCTTGACCACCCGCGGCTTGGGGCCAGTAGAATTTGAGGAAATTGGGGAGATCATCGCCGATTGTCTGTTTCAGCCTGAGGAGCCTGCTGTATTGGAAGAGTGTCGCCAGCGGGTGGCCCAGCTCTGTCGTCGTTTCCCCCTCTACCCCCACTTGGGATAACCGCAATCCTCGCCACGGCTTGCTATGCCCTACTTGGTTGCCTTTCTGGCTGCTGCCTGTGTGGTTCTGTGGGCAACCCCGGTGGTGAAGGCGGTCGGGATCCGCAGTGGCCAGTTGGACTTTCCCGACGAGCGCAAGATCCACCAGCAACCGATGGTGCGCCTGGGGGGGGTTTCCATCTTTTTTGGCAACTTGGTGGCCCTGCTGTTGCTCTGGGGAGCCGGAGCTTTTGGGGGCTTGCGCACCGAGCAGGAGTACGAGATTTGGGGGGTGACGAT
>NZ_JANSIM010000103.1:0-37222 GCF_047502655.1 Synechococcus sp. R5-12
TGAACAGTGATGTTCAGCAGTGTTCAGCGTAAATGTATCAGGTGTTCTCCTCCGTTTTTTGAACTCATGGCAGATTGGATCCTGTTGGCGCTGGTGGGTTCTGCAACCTACCTGCTGCTGCAAAAAAGTGTGGCCCGCCTTTCGAAGGTGCCGTGGCGGATCCTGTGGCTGGTGATGATGCTGCCCCCTTTGGTTTGGGTGCTGGGGCGTCAGGTGTTTCAGTACGAATTGCCTCCCTTGCTGATGCTGCTGCTGTTTCTCACCTCCTACTTTACCAGCATGACCTTGGTGAGACGAGGGGGTATTCGACCCTCAACCGGAGGCCCTCGGCCAGAGGTGGAAAACTCCTCTCCAGAAGCGGATCCCTCGCCGGCTGGGGAACCTGAGCCAGAGGAAGAGGAGGAAGACGGCGCCGCAGATCCGGTCTCGCTGGCTCTTGCCCACACCCCCATCTCCGAAGTGCCGCGGGAGAAGCTGAGCCATTGCTTCCCCTGGAACGTCTTTTATTTGCAAAATGTGGAGTACCGCCCCCAGGCGATCATCTGCCGGGGCAACTTGCGGGCGGATCCCAGTGAAGCCTATGAGCGGGTGCAGCAAAACGTGGAAACCACTTTCGGCAAACGCTTTTTGGTGGTGCTGCAGGAGGGGTTTGCCGGTAAGCCCTTTTTTGCCTTGGTGCCCAACCCGGCGGCGCGGCGCTCCCTGGCGGACAGTCGAGAGTTGCCGCTGCTGGCTTTGGGGCTGTTGCTATTCACCTTCTGGACAACCCTCAGTGCTGGGGCCCACGCGGCTGGGGTTAGCCCTGACCGGCTGCTGCATTTGCCCTCTCTGATGAAAGGATTGCCCTATGCGGTCGGGATCCTTGCCATTTTGGGATCCCATGAGTGGACTCGTTACTGGGTGGCCCGCCGCCACCACATCAAAACCTCGCTGCCCTATTTCATCCCGGTGCCTTTTGTCCTAGGGACTTTTGGGGCGTTTATCCAGTTGAAAGAGCCGGTGCCCAACCGCAAGGTGTTGTTTGATATCGCCGCCGCTGGGCCGCTGGCAGGGAGTCTTGTTGCTTTGGGCATGCTGTTGCTGGGGCTGTTGTTTTCAGCGCCTGCAGATCCTCCCGCGGTGCCGGAGGGGCAGCCGACCCCGATTAGTTTTCATCGCATTGACCCGCGCCTATCGGTGCTGCTGGCAATTCTGGCCCGTATGGTGCTGGGGGATCAGTTGCAGCCGGGGCAGGTGATCGAGCTGCACCCGCTGGCCTTTGCCGGCTGGCTGGGCTTGGTGGTGATTGCCTTTAACCTCATGCCGGTGGGCCAACTGGATGGAGGGCACATTGTCCACGCAGTGTATGGACAGCAGATGGGAGCGAATGTGGGCCGGGTAGCCCGCTGGTTGGTGTTGCTGCTGGCTTTGACGGTGCAGCCTTGGCTGTTGCTCTGGGCGCTGCTGCTGTTTGTGATTTCCAGTGCCGACGAGCCGGCCCTCAACGATGTGACGGAACTGGACGAGGCCCGAGATCTGCTGGGGCTGGGGATGCTCACGCTGCTGGTGCTGATCCTGCTGCCGGTGCCGCCGTTTTTGCAAAATGGACTGGGCTTGGCCTAGATCCGGGGTAGGATCCAAACCGCCCCTGACCTCGTTCTCCTCTCATGCAACGCAGCTTAATTGTTCAAAAGTACGGCGGTACCTCTGTCGGCTCTGTGGAGCGTATCCAGGCCGTGGCTCAACGGGTGGCCCACACGGTGAAGGCAGGGCATCGGGTGGTGGTGGTGGTCTCGGCGATGGGGGATGAAACCGATCGCCTTGTGGATCTGGGGGAACAGATATTGCAGGGATCCCCGACCACACCGGCCCAGTTGCGGGAATGGGATATGCTCCTTTCCACCGGTGAGCAGGTGAGCATTGCCCTGGTGGCCTTGGCGCTGCAACGCTTGGGGTGTCCTGCCCTTTCCCTGACGGCAGCCCAGGTGGGCATTGTCACCACTCGGGATCACAGCCGGGCCCGCATTTTGCACATCCACACCGACCGCCTGTGGCAGCACCTGGAGCGGGAAGAGGTGGTGGTGGTGGCCGGGTTTCAGGGGATTACCAGCCTGGCGGAGCTGGAGATCACCACCCTGGGTCGGGGGGGATCCGACACCACGGCGGTGGCCTTGGCAGTGGCTTTGGGAGCAGAGCTGTGTGAGATCTACACCGATGTGCCGGGGATCTTCACCACGGATCCGCGTAAGGTGCCTGAGGCCAGGCTGTTGCCGGAGATCACCAGTGATGAAATGTTGGAGCTGGCCAGCTTGGGGGCCCAGGTGCTGCATCCCCGCTCGGTGGAAATTGCCCGCAACTACGGTGTGAAGCTGCGGGTGCGCTCCAGCTTGGAGCCGTTGCAGGCGGGATGCGAGGGCACTCTCATTCTTTCTCCTCCCCCCCGTCCTCGTGCTGCCGACAGCAGTATCGAGCTGGGCCTGGCGGTGGATACGGTGGAGCTGGATCGGGATCAGGCCAAGTTGGTGTTGGTGGGGGTGCCGGATCGCCCTGGCATTGCCGCCCAGCTCTTTCAGGGGATCGCGGCAGCAGGGGTGAATGTGGATTTGATTTTGCAGTCCCTCCAGTTCACAGCCTCTTGCGCCAGCGGGACGGACTCCTTGCCGCAGGGATCCGTGCCCCAGCCCACCAATGACATTGCCTTTACGGTCAGTCGGTCGCAGGTGACCGAGGCTGCAGCCGTTGCCCGGCAGATTGGCCAAGAGCTGCAGTGTGCAGCGGTGATTGTGGATGAGGCGGTGGCCAAAGTCAGCATTGCCGGGGTGGGGATGATGGGCCGACCTGGGATCGCGGCGCAAATGTTCCAGGTGCTGGCCGAGGCCGGGATCAATTTGCAGATGATCTCCATGTCCGAGATCAAGGTGAGCTGTGTGGTGGCTGCGGAGCGGGCCGGTGATGCCGCCTTGGCTCTGGGAGAGTCGTTCCAGGTGATCCCCCACTTGCATCGGGCAAAGATGCCGGCTGCTCCTCAAGACAGCCACCCGGTACGCGGTGTTGCCTTGGATTTGAAGCAATCGCGGCTGGGCCTTCGCAAAGTGCCGGATCGTCCGGGAACTGCCGCCCATTTGTTCGGGCGCTTGGCGGCTGCCGGGATCATCGTGGACACCATCATCCAAAGCCAGCGGGGCTACCACAACGGGATCCCCAGTACCGACATTGCCTTTACCGTGCCTCAGGATCAAGCGATGGCTGCTGAGGCAGTCTGCCGGCAGGTGGCCGAAGAGCTCCAGGCGGCAGGCGTTGACGCAGATCACGACATTGCCAAGGTCAGCATTGTCGGCGCCGAGATGGAAACCTATCCCGGCGTGGCTGCTCGCCTGTTTGCAGCCCTAGCCGAAGCCGGAATCAACATCGAGATGATCGCCACCTCGGAGATCAAGGTGAGCTGTGTAGTGCGCCGGGATCGAGGGATCCCGGCCTTGCAAGCTATTCACCGCGCTTTCCGGCTGGACTGCCCCTAGCCTGCCTCAGGGTCTGGCCGCCAGCAGCAAGGGAAAATGATGGGCGTTGGGGGCGTGCATCACCTGGATCCCCAGATTGGCGCGGTTGAGGAGATCGGCGTAGGTGGGGATGAAGCGGCCCTGGCTGTCCAGGATGGACTGGTTGAAGTTAAAGCCGTTCAAGTTAAAGGCCATCAGGCCGATACCTATCGCCGCCGCCCAGATCCCCACCGTGGGCAGGGCCGCCATCCAGAAGTGGACGGAACGGCTGTTTCTCAGGCCCAGGCCGGGGAACCCCAGCCGCCCCAAGAACGCGTAGTGCCCGGCCAGGAAGTTGTAGGTGACTTCCTCCTGCCCGAAGCGGTAGCCGGCATTTTGTGACTCTTCTTCCGAGGTCTCGCGGATTAGGCTGGAGATCACCAGGGAGCCGTGCAGGGAGGCCAGCAGAGCGCCGCCAAAGACGCCGGCCACCCCCAGCCAGCTAGCAGGGTGCATGAGGATATTGTGCTCCGCCTGGAAAGCCAGCATGAAGTAGAAGGTGCCGGCGATCCCCAGGGGCAAGCCCTCCGAGAAACTGCCCTGGCCGATGGGGTAAACCAAGAGCACTGCCGTAGCCGCCGCCGCCGGAGCGGAAAACGCCACCGCAATCCAGGGACGCATGCCCAAGCGATAGCTCAGCTCCCACTGCCGGCCCAGGTAGCACCACACCCCGATCAGGAAATGGAGCACGATCAGTTGGTAGGGGCCGCCGTTGTAGAGCCATTCATCCAAAGAGGCGGCTTCCCAAATGGGATAAAAGTGCAAGCCGATGGCCGCCGACGTGGGCACCACCGCCGCCGAGATGAGATTGTTCCCCCCTATCAAAGAGCCGATCACCGGCTCGCGGATCCCATCCACATCCACCGGCGGAGCAGCAATAAAAGCGATTACAAAACAAAAGGCTGCTGCCAACAAGGTCGGGATCATCAACACGCCAAACCAGCCGATGTAAAGCCGGTTTTCGGTGCTGGTTATCCATTGGCAAAAGCCATTCCAACTCCAGAGCTGCCGCGCAGCCGAGGAGCGGCGAATTACCGTACTCATAGGCCAACTCCTAAAGAGACAAAACCATTCTTTGCTTTGTCGGCTTCCTTGAACGGGGCAAAACTCTTCCCGCGCCGACCGCCAAAAGCGTCTCCTTCTTTCAGGCTAGACAGTTTTAGGGACGCCGACAGGGATCCCTAACTTTCGCAACGGGACTGTGAAAAAAATGGATTTGTCGATACAAATCAGCACCGATATGTTGCAATTTGGAGGTCTTTGAGAGCTTCCCGGCGAAGGTCGGTCACTGGCAGTTGATGGCAGCCAAGCTTGAGCAGACGTTTCTTAAGGATAGGTTTAGGAAAGAGGTGCCGTCCGGGACCTGCTTTTTTTCCTCCAGAATCCTAGACAGAGAAAAAATCCTGCAAGCACTTCACCTGCAGGGATCCCGACTGCAAAGCACGGATGGCAGCCGCGGTGGCTTTGGCCCCTGCCAAGGTGGTCACCAGAGGGATCTTGTAGGCCAGGGCAGTGCGGCGGATCTTTTGGCCATCTTGCTGCGCCTCGACACCGGAAGGGGTGTTGATAATGAGCTGAATCTGGTGATTTTTGATGGCGTCGATGACGTGGGGCCGTCCCTCGTGCAGCTTGAGGACTTTGTCCACCGGGATCCCGTGCTCGGCTAAAACTTTTTGGGTTCCTTCGGTGGCCAACAGGCGAAAGCCCAGCCCCACAAACTCGCGGGCTACCGGGATGACCGCCTGTTTATCCCGGTCGCTGACGCTGATGAACACCGTCCCCTGCAGAGGTAGATTCTGCCCCGCCGCCAGTTGGGCTTTGGCGTAAGCGCGGCCAAAGTCCGTGTCAATGCCCATCACCTCACCGGTGGAGCGCATCTCCGGCCCCAGCAGCGTGTCGGTGCCGGGAAACTTGTGGAAGGGCAAAACCGCTTCTTTGACGGCAATGTGGGAGGGGATCACCTCCTGGGTAAAGCCCAGCTCGGCTAGGGTTTTGCCGCTCATCACTTGAGCGGCGTAGTCTGCCAGCGGATGGCCGATGGCCTTGCTGACAAAGGGGACGGTGCGGGAGGCGCGCGGATTGGCCTCCAGGATATAGACTTGACCTTTTTGGACGGCGTATTGCACGTTGATCAGGCCCACCACCTTCAGAGCTTGGGCCAACTTCACCGTCCACTCGCGGATCACCCGCAGCACCTCGGGGCTGAGGGTGCGGCTGGGCAATACACAGGCCGAATCGCCCGAGTGGATCCCGGCCTGCTCGATGTGCTCCAGAATGCCGCCGATGGTAACAGCGCCGGTGCGGTCGGCAATGGCATCCACATCCACCTCCACCGCCTCTTCCAGGAACTGATCCACCAGCACCGGACGATCCGGATCCACCGCCACCGCCAGTTGCATGTAGCGCTGCAGGTCTTGGTCGGAATAGACGATCTCCATGGCTCGTCCCCCCAAGACGTAGCTGGGCCGCACCACCACCGGATAGCCGATGCGGCGGGCAATTTCCAAGCTTTCTTCCACGCTGCGGGCAATGCCGTTGGCCGGTTGGCGAATATCCAACTCCCGCAAGATGCGCTCGAAGCGCCCCCGATCCTCAGCAATGTCGATGGAGTCGGGGGAAGTTCCCCAGATGGGAGCCTGGGCTGCTGCCAGCCCCTGCGCCAGCTTGAGGGGAGTTTGACCGCCAAATTGCACGATCAGGCCGACCGGCTGCTCAGCATCCACCAAGTTCATCACCTCTTCATGGGTGAGCGGCTCAAAATAGAGGCGATCAGCGGTGTCGTAGTCGGTGGAAACGGTTTCCGGGTTGGAGTTGACCATGATCGCCTCGTAACCCAGGCGGCTGAGGGCAAAGGCAGCATGACAACAGCAGTAGTCGAATTCGATCCCCTGGCCGATGCGGTTGGGGCCACCTCCCAAGATCATCACCTTCTCTTTGCGGGCCGGGAAAATCTCCGACTCGCTCTCGTAGGTAGAGTACTGGTAGGGGGTAGCAGCCTCAAATTCGGCGGCGCAGGTATCTACAGTTTTGTAGGTGGGGATCACCCCCAGGCTTTTGCGGCAGGCCCGCACCTGATGTTCCGTGGATCCAGTGAGGTGGGCAATTTGTCGGTCGCTGAAGCCCATTTGCTTGAGATGCCGCAGATCCTCAGCACTCAGGGATCCCAGCTCCCGCCCCTTGAGGGCTTGCTCCACCTCCACCAACTCCTGTAGCTTGTCGATAAACCAGGGATCGATGTGGGTGAGTTGGGCAATCTCCTGGGCAGAAAAGCCCATGAGCAGAGCGGTGCGGATGGTGAGCAATCGGAAGGGGTTGGGGGTGCGCAGGTTGGCCCGCACTTCCTCTGGCTTGGGGAAAACCTCCGGCCTATCGCTGCCAAAGCCGGGACGGTCGATTTCCAGGGAACGCAATGCCTTCTGGATGGATTCTTGAAAAGTGCGGCCAATGGCCATCGCCTCCCCCACCGATTTCATCTGGGTGGTGAGAACCGGCTCTGCGCCGGGGAATTTTTCAAAAGCAAAGCGAGGGATCTTGGTGACCACATAGTCGATGGTGGGCTCGAAGCTGGCCGGAGTTTTGCGGGTGATGTCGTTGGGGATCTCCGGCAGCGTGTAGCCCACTGCCAGTTTGGCGGCAATTTTGGCGATGGGAAAGCCGGTGGCCTTGCTGGCCAAAGCAGAAGAGCGGGAGACCCGCGGGTTCATCTCGATCACCCGCACCTCGCCGTTGGCAGGGTTGACGGCAAATTGCACGTTGGATCCCCCGGTCTCTACGCCAATTTCGCGCATGATGGCGATGGCATAGTCCCGCAGCCGCTGGTATTCCTTGTCGGTGAGGGTTTGGGCCGGGGCCACGGTGATGGAGTCGCCAGTGTGCACCCCCATCGGGTCGATGTTTTCTATGGAGCAGATGATCACCACGTTATCCGCCAGATCCCGCATCACCTCCAGCTCAAACTCCTTCCAGCCGATGACCGATTCTTCCACCAAGATCTGGGAAACGGGGCTGGCTTCCAAACCGGCGGCGCAGATCTCTTCAAACTCCTCCTGGTTGTAGGCCACCCCACCACCGGTGCCCCCCAGGGTATAGGCCGGGCGGATGATGAGGGGATAGCCGATCTCCTGGGCAATCTGCTTGGCTTCTTCCAGGGTGTGGGCCAGGCCAGAGCGGGGCACGGCCAAGCCAATCCGCTGCATGGCTTGCTTGAAGAGATCGCGGTCTTCGGCTTTTTCAATGGCCTCCCGCTTGGCCCCAATCAACTCCACCCCGTACTGCTCCAGGATCCCTTGCTGGGCCAGTTGCACCGCCACGTTGAGGGCCGTCTGGCCGCCCATGGTGGGCAGCAAAGCATCAGGGCGCTCCCGCTCGATAATTTTGGCCACAAAGTCCACCGTCACCGGCTCGATGTAGGTGCGCTCCGCCATACTGGGATCCGTCATGATGGTGGCGGGGTTAGAGTTGACCAAAACGACCTCATAGCCCTCTTCCCGCAGGGCTTTGCAGGCTTGGGTGCCCGAGTAGTCGAACTCACAGGCTTGGCCAATGACGATCGGCCCCGCTCCAATGAGCAAGATTTTGTGGATATCGGTGCGGCGCGGCATAGGGATCCCACCAGGTGGCAGAGTCAGCCTTCTATTGTAGAGGTCACCTGCAGGTCAAGTTGCTCATCGGGATCCCTCTTTTTTGGGTGTTGCGCTTTCAAAGGCTATGCACAGCAGGCAGAGCTTGGATCCCTGGCAGGCAGGAGTTCTCTGGGGCAACCCGCAAAAGGGCAGCTTCTTCATCAGTATCAATAGACGGGAAAACTTGAACTTTAGATGATATCAATGCTATCGTCGCAGCAAAGCCGCCCAGGGATCTGCCGATCGAGGAAACGCTCTATGGCCACGTTAATTGTTCGCAATGTTGACGAAGCCATTGTCAAAGCTCTCAAACAAAGGGCTAGTCGTCACGGCGTTAGTGCAGAGGCCGAACACCGCAAAATCCTAGAGCAAGTCTTACTCCAGCCTGCGAAACAGTCCTTTGCCGAAGTGCTCAGATCGATACCTAACGTTGGCAACGATTCAGACTTTGAGCGGGTGCAAGATAACACTGCCCATGACGTATTTGCTTGACACTAACGTCATCAGTGAGCTGCGCAAACACAGTCAAGCCAACTCCGGGGTTCAAGAATTTCTTCAAACTGCCATTGAGCAAGAGGCCCGCATCTACATCAGCGTGATCACGCTGGGCGAACTCCGCCGAGGCGTTGAACTCATGCGCCATCGCGGCGATCATCTGCAAGCCAACCTTCTGGAGAGGTGGCTGCAAACGGTTGTCGATGACTATGCCGATCACATTCTTGATTTCACAATTACCGAAGCCCAGGTATGGGGAAGCCTGTGCGTACCTCACTCTCAAAATGCGATTGACAAACAACTGGCTGCTACAGCCTTGGTTTACGGACTTACCCTGGTTACTCGCAATGTCCGTGATTTTGCCGGGACAGGGGTACCTCTCATTAACCCATTTAGACCCTCATAACAAGCCGCGGTAGCGAATAAAGATCAAAACTGCCGCCCAGGATCCCAGCGCCACTTTGATCGCCACCAGAATATTGAGAATCGGGATCCAACCGCCGCTAAACAGATCCCCCAACTCCCCTCTGGGCAATTCCCAGCCGGCCAGAGCCACCACGGCCACCCCGATAAACGTCACCACCGACAGCTTCTCCCACATCGCAGCCCGCCACCGTTTGTAGATGGCCTCCATCCAGGCGGAAGAGGCGGTGATCGCCACCAAGCCAATGGCCGTCCCCCCCGCCACCCCGGCAGCAAAGCCTCCGCCCGGCGTCAGGTGCCCTCGAATGGCCAGCTCCACCGCGATCAAAGCCGAAATGGTGGCTCCCACTCGCGCCAACACAATCGAGGGAATATCGGTAAATTGAGCTACATTGGCTGTCGGCTGCTCATCCGCCAGCAGATATTGGGCGCCCAAAATCGCCGTAGAAAACACCACCACTTCAAAGACCGTATCGTAGAGGCGGTTGCGCAGAATGAGACCCGTCACCGCGTTGGGCACACCGCTTTCGCTGGCCAGAATCTCCACCGCCTCGACTAAGGCCACGCCCGCTGCGCGATTGGGGGAAACGGATCCCGCCTCGCCCACAATGAGCTGTAGGGCTGCCAGCAGCACCGCTATCCCGTACACCCACTTCATGTCGCCATCACCTCAGCGGCCAGAGCTTGCTGCGCCAAAATGGCCTGCAGGCGGGGTACGCGTGTAACCAGGCGATACTCTGCTGCTTCTCCGGCGGGCTCAAGGGCAATGGTGTGTACCTCCCGGCTGCGAAGAGCAGCCACCAACGCCTCTGAACTCCCATAGGCGGCCAACTCCAAGCGCATGTGATACCGCTGTAGCCCTTGGCGCATCTGCTGTAACAACTGCCGTGCTGCTGAGGTACTGGCCTCCAGCACAGGGCTGCCTTCGAGAACGCCCAGGCGCATGCTCAGCGAAGAGCGCACCGCAATGGCGTAGAGGGTAATAGAAAGCATGGTGCCCACCAGTGCCTCGGTCAGAGCCACATCCGCCGCCCCAAACAGCGCATAGATCAGGGCGGCAATCGTCCCCAGGATCCCTCGCATTACCAAGGCGTGGTAGGGATTGGTCTGAGTCACCACCAAGCTTGCCGTCAGGGGCAGGAGTAACGCTATCACCAGCAACAGGGTCTCTTCCATCCTGCCCTCCTATAGGGACTTGCGCTGCGAGCAAAACGCCAGCACATAGCCCAGAATGGTATTCCAAATAGCCAGGGAGATCAGTGCCAACACCAACAGGGGCCATTCCCGTGGGATCCGCAACAGCAGCCCCAGCATGATGCTCATCGAGCCCAGGGTGTCCGACACCGAAAGGCCGTGCAGCTTAAATAAAATCGAGCGATCCCCAAGGAGCGGCGCCGTTCCCCACAACCAAAACAGCACACCAATCCCAAACAACAGATAGCTCAGACCTTCCACCCAGACTTCCACACCTACCCCCAGGGCCTTTCTAAAGCATTTCCAGCCGTTTCAGTACATGAGCCAAGAGCATTAAGGCCGCATTGCCCACCGACAAAATCAAAACCCCCACAATTCCGATCATCCAATCATCCCGCACCACCGACACCACCAAAATCAGGATGGCCGTCTTTGTGGCCAAGCTGGCAAAGGCGAGCATCGTCTGCCAAATATCTTCCTTCAGCCAAGCGGCATACAGGGGCAAGCACAGCGTTAGGGTCAGGAGAAACAGCAGTAGGTTCACACGTCCTCCCGCGGCTTGAGCACATGGACTTCATAAGTGCCTTGGGCATTGCAATTGAGCACGATGGTTTTGGGCGTGAAGGTAATTAAAAAGATATCCAGAAACACCAGCCCTGCTGAACGGTTGGGCAGGGTTTGTTTGTATACAACTTCCTCAACAGTGTGGGGCTTGAGGATCATCTCGAAGGCTTCCCAGTAGGCTCTTGGGATGGCGAGAAGAATTTCCTGGAGCACTCGCCCCCAATCCCGCCATTGCACCGGTGCGGAAGCCTGGCGCGGCAGCAGCAACGTTGCCGCCACCCCGATGGCCACATTGTCCCAGCTCAGATTGCCCGTCAGCAGAAACCAAATCAAGAGGCGCAGGCCGATTTCCAATAGACCCAGCTTAGGGTAGCGCTCCATGACTGACCTCACCAAACAGAACCCAAACCAGCACCAACACCACGCTCAGGCCACCCACCACGGCCTCCAGCCCTTCGTTCACCGACCCTCCCTTCAGAGGGATCCGCTCCCAAAACCAGCCTAGGGGGATCCCAACGCCCAAACTGAGGAGCGCCTTGAGAAGATTGTCAGCGCCATAGGCCGCCGGTAGCCAGCCCCAGAGCAAGCCCCCACCCCAAAGCACCAGTGCCACTTTATCTTGCCAAGGAGTTGCAGAGGTGGTTGCCCCCTTCATTGGAGAAACAGGTGCCCGCAGCACTCGCACGCCTAAACAAGTGGTGCCGACGGTAACCCCCACCAGCAGCCACTCGTGCCAGGGATCCAGAGCAGACAAGCTGAGGGCCTTGGCCGCATACCCCAAACTGCCGGGTACCCCTGCCAGGGAAGCCGTCCCCAAGAGCAGCATCGGCCAACGCCAGGGATGGGTCACGCTTGTTCCAACAAACAGCAAGGGCTTTGCCAACCCATGGGCAAGACCGTACAAACCTGCCCATTGAGGGGCAGCAATCACAAATCCCATCTGCGATACCGAGCTCCAGGCGAGAAGGTGCTGGGGCGTGCTCCCCATCAAGGCCAGTAGGATCCCGAAAACGGCTGAACCAGCGCTCAAGTAGGGCAACCCCTGGGCCAAGACCGGCGAAGCCTCGCTGCAGCGCACCAAAGCCATGGCTCCTGCTTTGGTCGTAAAACCGCTGAGCACCGCCGCAACAACGGGATCCGCGGTAACGTAGGTGAGGGGCAGCCACAGGCCGGCAACGAAGATCGCCCCCTTGGCCAAAAGACCCACAGCAATCAGCGCCAAGGCCGTGGGGTCGGCCATAGCCAAACTGCTCATCGCCAGGGATCCCGTGCGCACATAGACCAGGATTGCGCCCATCAGGTAGAAGAGCATGGCCACATTGCTCATGAAAAGGTAGCGCAGCCCCACCCAGAGCTGGCGATCGCGGTGCGGAGCATTTTCTTCCACTGTGGGTTGGCCCTCAGCCCGCCGCCCGTAGGTCAGCAGCAAAAACACGCCGATGCTGAGCACCTCCAGGGAAACGTAGACGCTGATCAGGTCAGCACTGATGATGACGGCGTTGGCGCTACCGTGCACGATCAGTAGCTGCATGGCCAGAAAGCGGCTGCCCGCAAAGCGTCTATCCAAATACAGCGCCACCCCCAGCGTGACCAGGCCGTGAGCCAAGAGCATCGCTGCTCCATTGGCATCGATCCGCAGCGTCACCCCGAAGTGATCCAAAAGCTGCAGCTCCAAGGGCGCAGCGGTTGTGCCGGGCAAGCCCCCCTGCTGCACCGCATAGGCCACCGTCAGCGCGGCCATCCCCACCAAGCTGGGACGGGTCAGGGCCGGCATCAAGTAGGTTGTGAAGGCCAGCAGAAAGGGCAATGCCACCCACACCAGCGTCAGCTCAGTCATCGGTAGAAGTGCTCTGCGCCCCTGACGCGACTGCCTGTTCGATGCTCTCGACTTCGAGGGTGGGATGATTGCGGGACAGCTTCATCACCCCCACCAACATCAAGGCTTGTACCGATAGGCCAATGACGATGGCCGTGAGGATGATCCCCTGAGGCACCGGGTCGGCATAGTCCAGCTCGCGCCAGGGTTTGTAGATGGGGGTGAACACACCGCTCCGGGCTGCCCAGATCACGAAGAAGGCGATGACCCCGGTGCTCATAACATCCATAGATAGGATCTTCATAATGAGGTTGCGCTTGACCACGACTCCCCAGAAGCCAAGGAAGATCGTGAGGATGACGGCGGCATTTAACATAGACACCTCGCTTGCTGCGCTCGAGCTATCTGGTCGCTCAGTCGTTCTAAGGCTACGCCCGCTACGTGACCAGTATCCAGCTTCCGCAGCCGCGGCAGCCAGATAGCCTGTGGCCGGCTGCAACGCTGCCGGGATCCCCATCTCCCCAGCAAGACCGGGATCCCGAATTCGAAAGAGCTGCAGCTCCCAATGGGCAACTTGCTGCGACTTCTTGCCAGCTCTGGGGCTTGGTGGGATCCTGGTCATACACCTCTCATGCCAAGGTCGGAATTGATGGCCGCTGTCCGCAGTTTAAGTTGTTTTTAATGGCCTTGGCGGAACCGACTTCTGGATGCTGAAGATAAGGTGTTGGAGAAGGGGGTTGTAAAAGCCGTGATGCTGCCGGTGGCCGAAGCAGAAGCCCTGATTTTGCAGGCGGTTCAGCCGCTGGGCACAGAGTGGGTGGAGCTGGGATCCGCCCAAGGCCGCGTTCTCAGCCAAACTGTGTATAGCCCCCAGGATTTTCCGGCCCATCCCACCTCCAGTATGGATGGCTATGCCGTGCGCCATGAAGATGTGCAAGCGGGGATCCCTTGTGAGCTGCAGGTGATTGAGACTCTCCCCGCCGGAAAGGCACCCACCCGAGAGCTCCAGCCTGGACAAGCGGTGCGTCTCTACACCGGCTCCCTCTTGCCCAGCGGTGCGGACACCGTGGTGATGCAGGAATACACGCAGCAACCTTCGCCAGGAACCGTTCGCCTCTTGCAGCGCCCGCAGCGGGGCCAATTTGTCCGGCCTCAGGGAGACTTTGCCCGCCAGGGGGATCCCCTCCTGCCGGCAGGGCAGGCTTTGGGCGGAGCGGAGCTGGCCGTTTTGGCTGCCATCCGACAGGCGATGGTGCCGGTGTTTCGTCAGCCCCGGGTAGCCCTGTTCTCGACAGGGGATGAGTTGGTGCCCATCCAGCAGGTGCCGGAGCCGGGGCAGGTTGTGGATTCCAACCAGTACGGCCTGGCGGCTCTGGTCAAGGCAGCGGGTGGGATCCCGATCCAGTTGGGCATCGTGCCGGATCGGCCCCAGGTGTTGCGGCAGGTCGTCCAGCAGGCCCTGGCCTCTGCCGATGGGGTGATCTCTTCCGGAGGGGTATCGGTGGGGGATTTTGACCTGGTGGAAAAGGTGCTGGAGGAGTTGGGAGGCGAGATTTTCATCCGCAGCGTGGCCATCAAGCCGGGCAAACCCCTGACGGTGGCTCGTTTTCCCAATCCCCACGGCCCCCCCAAGCTCTACTTTGGCCTGCCGGGCAACCCTGCCTCTGCCCTGGTGACCTTCTGGCGCTTTTTGCACCCGGCCCTGCGAAAAATGGGCGGATCCCTGCCCCCCTGCTGGCAGATCCTCTCCGCCTTCAGCCCGGTGGATCTGCATGCCGACGGTCAGCGGGAACACTATCTCTGGGGACGGCTGCAGGTCAGGCCTGAGGGGATCCAATTTCAGCCCGCCGCCAACCTCAATTCCGGCAATCTCATCAGTCTGGCCGGCTGTAATGCCTTGGCTGTGCTGCCAGTAGGGACAACCCAGATCCCTGCTGGTTCGCCCGTTCAGGTGCTGCAACTGCCCTGAAGATCCCTAGCCTTCCTCTCGCTGCTGCTGGAATAGCCGCCATAGTCAATCCAAATAACAATGAGACGCTAGCCAGTACAACAGTTCCGTCTGCAACAGCGGACCGCAGGCCTTATCACTTCATCCACAGAAGTTCCTCTATCAGCATGCATCCTTGCCCTCTTGAGAGCACTAAAATCACCCTCAATCTCATTCAAGTCTGGCGAGGGCCTCAGCAAAAAACCACCTCCTGCCCTGCCGCTTTCATCAAATCCTTTATCCTTCCCTTCCGTTCGCCGAGCAGGCCCTAGGCCTTTGAATCGGCCCATTGCCCAGAGTCAATACAGATGTCCTCTCCAAACTCGGCATTTAGTGTCCCTCAAATTCTTCCGCATTCGAGCTACTTGAAAAAGCGTCGGGGCTATCAAACCCCCTCTCTCCTTCCTCCTACCGGCTACTCAGCTCTCTCTCTTCCCATAAACTTTCTCCCCTCTCTTTGGCCAAGCATAAAACAGGTGCGTATCTCCCCAAACCCTGTCTCGTCATTCTCTCATCATTCGCGTCAGCGGTGCAGAGCCCATTGTAAGCTAAACTCTCACTTCCATACTTCTGAACCAACTCCCTCAAGACCCTAGAGTCGTTGATTCTCTCTTGCCAATCCCGCTCTCGGTGCCTTAACTCTTTTTTTTCGCGTTGTTTTCATCTTCCTAAGAGCATAGTAAATAGCGCTGGGATGGACGCCAAACCTCTGGGCTCTATCCTTCAGTCGAGCTTCTGGGTACTGTTCTACGTCTTGCTGCAGAGCGACCAAGTCTATCTTTCGCTTCCGAGTCTTGACTTTTGTCGGCCTCAGGTCTTCTCGGTTCAGCCAGCGATAAACCGTTGCACGACTGACTTTGTACATCTGTGCAGCTGCAGTGGGGCTGCCCCCTTCCTGGACATACCCTACGACTCTCTCTCTCAGGTCTAAGCTATAGGTCATGAAGCTTCCTCCTGAGGTCTACCCCCACGTCATCTTGCCTTTAACACCGTCTCATTGTCAACTGAATTGACTACAACTACACAGACCTGCTTTGTGGTCATTTCAAATGGCACCTGTCTTGCCTTTTGTCTGCCGTCGTCGAGAGAGGGGGCAGCGGCACAGAGGACTAGGAAGGAGGGGGGAGACCGTCTCGAACAGACCTAGAGTAGGCCTGCTGCACTGCCTGGTAGCGCCGTTTGAACGCCTGCTGCTGCACCTTGTGATCCACGATGGGATCCGGATAGCCACAGCTTCGCCGTTCCCGCAAAGCCCAGGATCCCTTGGGGTCATCCCCCACCCACAGCAGAGCCGGCGTATCCAGCCGTGCCAGCTCCGGCAGATAGCGACGGATGTACTCTCCTTCCGGGTCATAGCGGGCTGCTTGCGTGGCCGGGTTGAAGATGCGCAGGGGCTTGGGATCCGTGCCCACACTGGCGCTCCACTGCCAACCGCCGTTATTGGCCGCCAGATCCCCATCCACTAGCTTTTGCATAAAGTAGCGTTCCCCCCAGCGCCAATCGATAAGCAGATCCTTGGTCAGGAAGCTGGCCACAATCATGCGGCAGCGGTTGTGCATCCAGCCGGTTTCGTTCAGTTGGCGCATGGCCGCATCCACGATGGGGTAGCCCGTCTGACCGGTGCACCAGGCCTGAAACCAGTCCTGCCGATTGTCCCACTCCAGGGCGTCGAAGGCTCGTCGATAGGCTCCGGTTTCCACGTGGGGCCAGTGGGCCAAGACATGCTTGTAAAACTCTCGCCAGCACAGCTCCTGCCGCCAAGTTTGCAAGCTGCTTTCGGCCTCTTGGCTGCGCACCTCGGCTTCCACCTCCCGCGTGGCTTGCCACACCTGGCGAATGCCGATCGTTCCCCAGCACAAGTGGGGGCTCAGTAGAGAAGTGCCCGGCTCAGCCGGGAAGTTGCGGGCTCGCTCGTAGTCCAAAATGCGCAAACCCTGACAAAAGTCTTCCAAAAGGGCTTGAGCCGCTGCTTCCCCCGCTGCTGGGATCCGCTGGTCGCAGACAAAGCCCAAATCTGCCAAAGTCGGTAGAGGCTGCGCTTTTAGTCCCGATACCGGCTGCAGACCCTCGGGGGTTGGGTAGGGATCCCGCTTGGGCAAGCTCGCCCACCTGCGCCAGAAGGGAGTGAAGACCGAATAGGGCTCCCCCGCCTGGGTCAACACTTCCCCCGGCCCGTGCAGCAGCATATCTTGGTAGGAGAAGGACTGGATCCCGGCTGCGGCCAAACTGGCCTGCACTCGACTCTCTTGCTGTAGGGCGAACGGCTCCCCATCGGCATTCCAAAACACGGCCCTGGCTCCCAGGTCTGTGGCCAAGCACCGCAACTCCACCGAGGGATCCCCCAGCCGCCAGATCAGTGGGATCCCCATCTGGGCGTAGCGCTCTTGGAGCTCTTGCAGAGCCTGAAGCAAAAAGGCCACCCTAGCTGGGGCCATGTCCGACCGTCTCAGCATCTGCGGGTCGAAAATGAAGACAGGCACCACCTGAGAGCTGCGCTGGGCTGCCTCATGAAGAGCTGTGTTGTCGCCTAACCGCAGATCGCGACGATGCCAAAGCAAAACGGGGGAAGTCATAGGCTGCCAAGCAATGGGATCCCATCTTGGCCGGTTGCCACCGCCCCTTTCAACTCACTCCCCCCAAGGCTGGGAGCCGGGGCGGCCAGAAGCTACATTCTAAAGAACCTTGAAGAACCCTATCAAAGCTCTAGACTGTCGAACACCCGACTGGGACAATAGCGGCAGCGCTCCTCTGGCTTTTGCTGGCCATCGCTGTATCCCATCGCGTAAGCTGTATCCCCCAACATCACCACCAGCTGAGTCAGCTTCAGCGAGAGCAACGGGTCAAGCGGCTCCGTCACATTCAGCATGAACTGCTCAATGGAGCGCCGCAGCGCCTCTGGCGTCTTGATCATCACGTCTCCATCCATCCATCGATGGCTTTAGGTATTCATACTCAAGGCAAGATGGACATGGACTCAGGATAAAGGTGGAAGGAAGAGATGCTCGTAGCATTGGCTACTGTTCTTGGGATCGAGCCGGCAAGGGCTGAGCTCCACACCAGCCAGAGCAGGCTTGCGGATGATGTTAGCCTAGGTATCCAAAAATGGCGACAGCGCGACGAGTGGCACGGGTAGCAGAACTGATCAAACGAGAGGTCAGCCAAATCCTGCTCTCGGAGATCAAAGATGACCGGGTCGGGGCAGGGATGGTCAGCATTGTGGATGTCGAGGTTTCCAATGACCTGCAAAATGCTCGCATCTTCGTCAGCATTTATGGGGATGAGACAGCTCAACACCGGGCCATGGAAGGGTTAGCGGCGGCCACACCCTTTGTGCGGCGGGAAATCGGCCAGCGCCTCAGCCTGCGACGGGTGCCAACGGTGGTGTTTTTGCAGGATCGCTCTTTGGAGCGGGGATCCCGCGTTTTGGCTCTGCTTAACCAACTGAGACAGACCTCTGAGGCCCAGGAACCGGAGGGATCCCAAGCTGGGGTTGAGGACACTGCCGAGGGCGAAGAAAACGAATCGAGCGGCGAATAGTTGCACCATTTCGAGGGATCCGCGCTGGAGCTCAGCCTGCTTTGCACGAGAGAGCAAAGGATCTGCCTTGATGGCCACTAGATAGAGGGGCCTTTGCTTTGCAGCAATGCGGACAACATCCAAGAAAAGTTTTTGACGTTCGCGTAAGCGGGCCGGAGGCCCTGAAGTTTTTGGATTTGTTAGGCTTAAGGGAGCTATACAGCCCTTCCCCCGATCGTCTATCCGTACAGGACTCCATGTCTGCGGCACGCTTGCGCAAACCAGAGCGCTCTGCTCCAAAGGGCAGCGGCGTTGTTGTGGTCAACCTGCGAAAGGGCTGTAAGGTTGCTGTCCATGCCTTTCCTGCCTTTTCATGGATGTTCAAAGCCCACTGCAACCGGATCCCTCTCTAGGGGGTGCTACTCCACTCCAAGCTCTGCAGGCCCTAAACCAGAGTGTTGCCGAAGCTTTGGTTTCCTGCTTGAAAGGGCAACCCCAACAGGCCACTCAGCACCTTTTGCTGGCTCTGCCGCAGCTCATGGCGGCTCTGGGGGCCTTGAGGCAAAAATCTTCCGTTCGCGTAAGCGGGCCGGAGGCCTTGGCCGAGCCTGCAGGTTGCCCTTCAGAAGCCAAGCCCAAGCGCATCATGCACATCGAAGGCAATCGCGTGGAAGTGTGGGTGGATAACCAAATTCGCAGCAGTTGGAGCATTTGGTCGGTGGGAGATCTCAAGGAAGTCTGTCGGCTGGCAGAAGAGTTCGACTGTGGCCTCAGCTATTCTCTAGGAGGAAACTCAGAGTCTCAGTCGGAAATGCTGCTGTTGCCCTCCAATTCTGCTGGTGTGTCCGACCGACTCTCCAACCCCGTTCGCGCAAGCGGGCCAGACGCCTCAGGCTCCGCCGCCTAGTACCCTCAGCTTCGGTTGCTGCTTTTGCTGCTCAAATCCCCATGGCAGAACCCCAACGGCTACAGAAGCTCTTGGCTCAGCAGGGATTGGCCTCGCGTCGCCAGGTGGAAGCTTGGATCCTGGCTGGGCGCATTCGAGTGAACGGGAAGGTGGTCACTGAGCTGGGCTCCAAAGCCGATCCAGAGCGGGATCGCATCGAGGTGGATGGGCAAGTGATCCCTTTGGCCAAGGATCCGGCGCGCTATGTTTTGCTCCTGCACAAGCCAGTGGGGGTTTTGTCAACCTGTGCAGATCCTTGGGGACGCAAGACGGTGCTGGATCTGCTCCCCCCATCTTGGAAACGGCAAACCCGCCTCTACCCGGTGGGCCGGCTGGATGCGGACAGCAGTGGCGCTTTGCTGCTCACCAATGATGGCGACTTGACCTTGAAGCTGACCCATCCGCGCTATCATCTGCCCAAAACCTACCGGGTACAGGTACAAGGGCATCCGAGTCAGGCCACTCTGCAACATTGGCGAGACGGAGTAGATTTAGAGGGGTACACCACTCTGCCGGCGGAGGTGGAGTTTTGTCCTGCCCCGGATTTCCGGCAAAGGGAGCATCCCAATTGCTCCTGGCTGAGGGTGGTGTTGTTTGAGGGACGCAACCGGCAAATTCGGCGGGTGGCGGAGCGTCTTGGGCATCCGGTGCTCAGCTTACATCGGGAAGCCATTGGCCCACTGGGCTTGGGCAACCTGAAAGCAGGCCAGTTCCGCCAGTTGGATCCCCATGAGATCCGAGCTTTGCTGGCCCCTCTCACCGGGCACAGCAGCTCATCCTCGCAAGGACTCCGTCCCGCTTACGCGATCGGGAAGCGCCCTCTAAGGCCTCCGGCCCGCTCACGCGATTAGCTCGTCAGAGCCTCTAACTGAGTGCAAACTCTCACAGTAGCCTCCTTTCTTCCGCAGGTGGCCAAATGATGCAAGAGCCAGCACACTCTTTAGAAGCCCTGGGATCCCTGTTGCGGCAAACACGGGAGGCACGGGGACTGACGTTGACAGAAGTAGCTAACGATACCTTCATTCGCTGCCAATATCTGCAGGCGCTGGAGGAAGCTGACTTGAGCCGGTTACCGGAGCCGGTGTATGTGCAAGGGTTTCTCAAGCGCTATGCCGACTATTTGGGGTTGGATGGCGAAACCCTCTCTCGGCGTGCCTCTCCGCTTTTATCGGCCAAAACCCCCCGCGCGCCAGCTCCTCTTGCTGTTGTCGGCCAGCAGCCTGCCTTTGCCCTGCGCCCTCTCCACCTTTGGGCCGCTTATGTGGTGCTGATTGTGCTGACGGTGGGGGGATTGTCGGCTCTTTTGGAGGGCACAGGCAATCCCTTTGGGCGTTGGCTGGTGAGCCTGTCAACGGTCAGTCGGGAGGGATCCGGCCAGCAACCGCCTGCTGCCAACTCCCCGGATCCCACTCTGTCGGCAGCTCAACCCACGGCCCGCCAACTGTTTCCCACCCTCGACCAATGGACGCGCATTCAGGGCGTCTTCCCCGAGGTCTTGGAAGCTCACTCAGGGGGGGCGGGGCGCAAGCCGGTGCGTCTGGATATTCGCGTGGTGGAGCGCCCTTCCTGGTTGCGGGTCATCGCCGATGGGCAAACGGTTTTTGAGGCCACCTTACAGCCAGGGGCCGAGTTGAATTGGGAAGCGGAGCAGTCAATCGTGTTGCGTACCGGCAATGCGGGCGGTGTGTTGGTGACCTTTAACGACCGGGAGCTTGGAGTGATGGGCCGATTTGGGGAAGTGAAAGAGCTGATGTTCGAACCGGGGTCGGATATTCGGTCGCTGCAGTAGGGATCCAAAATTATCATCCCGTTGCGCTTGGCGTTATCGGCGGCAGAGTAGGAGCAATCTCCCACCCTTGGGAGCCAAGCTGCTGCAGCAGGTGTCGGACTTTGTCGATGTCTTTATCGCCTGGCCGACGTTCCACACCACTGGAGAGGTCGATGCCGCTTGGCTGCAGGTGGCTGAGCGCCTGCAGAACATTGTCCGGGTTCAGCCCACCAGCCAGTAGCCAAGGCAAGGGCAGAGCCCGCTCACGCGAAAGGCGAGCAAGTTCTGGCCAATTCAGGGTTCGCCCCGTTCCCCCCGCCTGTTGGGGATGATAGGCATCCAAAAGCAGCACCTCCACACAGTCTCGGTAGAGATGGGCTACTTCCAGATCCGCCGGCTGGCGGACGCGCAGGGCTTTGATGCGGCGGATCCCGGGAAGCCATTTCCCCAATTGCTGACAATCCTGCGGGGATTCTTGGCCATGCAACTGGACAGCCGTGAGGCCCACCGTTTCCACCCAGGCGGCGATGGCGCGGGGATCCTGATCCAGGAAGACCCCTACTTTTTCCACGTGGTCGGGCAGGGATCCCACCCAACGAGCCATTTCCGAGAGGGGCAAATAGCGGGGGGTATTGGGCACCGCGATGAACCCAAGGGCACTCACCCCCAGCGCGGCGATGGCCTCCGCCTGATCCTGACGGGTGATGCCGCAGATTTTGACAAACAACCGGCCCATTGGGAGCACCACCAAAACAATTGGCTGCTGGTTCTTGGATGGTTCTGAGAGCGCTGATACATCTACTTTTGTTCAGGGCGCATTTGCAGAGGATCCGGCTGTTCCGGGTGAAGCTTGTTGATCCGGCGCACCATTTGCCACAGCCGTCCAAAGTTGCGCTGGTTGAAGTGCATCACCAGCCGTGGCAGATGGGCAATATCTTCCTCGGCTTCCTCCGGCAAGGCCCCAGTTTGCTCGATCCGGCCCGAATCGAGAATGTCGGCAAACTCTTCGTTTAAAATCTCTAGGGCTTCCGGTGAAAGTTTGGTGTTCAAGCGCAAAACCAGGAGCTCCCGCACGTAGCGATTGCTGTGAAAGACGCGATAAAAATCGACAATCTGCTGACAGGCATCTCCCACATCGTCGGTTAGGGTGTAGAGGAAGAGATCTTCTGGGCTGATCAGGCCGCGACCGAGCAGGTGCTCCCGCACGTATTCGTCCCATTCTTTCCAGTAGCAGCCACCTGTTCTGTCCACCAGCACCAAGGGCATGAGCTTGGTTTTTCCGGTTTGCATTAGGGTTAGGCATTCAAAGGCTTCATCCTGAGTGCCGAAACCGCCGGGAAAAAGCACCAGCGCGTCGGTTTCTTTAACAAAAAAGAGCTTGCGCGAAAAGAAATACTTGAAGTTGATGACCCGATCGCTGGCAGCAATAACGGGATTGGCCATTTGCTCAAAGGGAAGCTGGATATTGAGCCCAAAAGAGTTTTCCAGCCCTGCCCCTCGGTTGCCGGCTTCCATAATGCCGCCGCCGCCCCCCGTCATGACCATGAATCCCCGTTGACTGATGCAGTAGGCGAACAACTGGGCCTGGCGATATTCGGGACTTTCTGGCCCTAGCCGTGCCGACCCGAAAACGGTGATCTTGCGTTGGTGGGCATAGTTTTGGAAGGCGGCAAACCCCTGCTCCAGATCCTCAAGAGTAGCCGCCAAGATCTTGGCATCTAAACGGCTCAGCTCTAGGGATCCCATGCGCTGCAGCGACTGCAAAATACGCAGCCAGGCTGTCCGGTTGGGGTGATGCTCCAACTGCTTTAGGCGAGTCTCAGCGTTGGAAAAAACCTCTCGCAGAAGGGAAGAAACAGAATCGGTCAAGCTGGGATCCTAAAGTTCTCTGGAATTACTTTAATCAGTTCTCGGCACAAAATGGCAGCTGGGTTCTAATCCAGAACCCAAAAGTTACATTCTGAAACACCCAAGGCATAGCCCTCAGGCTTCGGCAGGTGTGTCGAAGTGCTTTTCCAAAATCGTGGTTAGAGTTGCCTTGGGTACGGCGCCAACCACTACATCCACTTTCTGGCCGCCCTTGAACAACATCAGGGTGGGAATGCTGCGAATGCCGTACTGGCTGGCAGTTTGAGGGTTCTCGTCGGTGTTGATTTTTACAACCTTAACTTTGCCAACATACTGCTCAGCTATCTCCTGAACCACAGGAGCCACCATCCGGCAGGGGCCACACCAAGGTGCCCAAAAATCGACCAAAACCGGAATATCGCTGCGCAGCACCTCTGCCTCAAAGGTAGCATCAGCGATATCTATTGCTGCAGACATGCTTGGAGAACTCCTGAAACAATACCTATCATGGTTTCTAATCTTAGCACAGCTCTCTGGCTGCTGCTGACCGAAAACTCGGCGTCGCAGGCCCCGGCATTCATGCCTGGGGATAAGTCACCGTCTCATGACAGGACGGGAGACTCGCTCCACCCGCTTATGGAAGGGTGCAGCGTTAAAGGTGAAGTAGAAGTATCTGGGGTGTTTTGGCATCTCAGTAGTTGAGGAGATGGCGTCCCCCACGAGGATATAGGCCCTCGTGTAGCCCATTGCAACGAAGCGCGAGGAGCGTGGAGCGATGGAAAAAATCCCCCGGCTTTAGCCGTGGGGAGAACGTTAACGATCTGGCTGGACTGGCCGGATTAGCATTGGTGAGCTGGGATCCCTTAGACAAACACCATCGGCTTATGACGGATTTTCTCGAAAGCAGCCGCATCAAAACGGTAGAGGGTTGCCGGTCTGCCTGTTCCTTGGGAACTTTTCTGGCCGGTATCTTGCAAGATACCCAGTTTCAGTAGGCGGGCGCGAAAATTGGAGTAGTCGGAGAACCCCTCGCCCAAAACGGTGCCGTAGAGCTGATAGACCTCCCCTAGCGTGAAGGTGGCGGGCAAAATGTCAAAGGCAATCGGGCTGTACTCCAACTTGGCGCAGAGGCGACGGCGGGCATAGCGGCAAATCTCTTCGTGGTCAAAGGCTAAAGAGGGAATTTGGTCGGCGGGATACCAGGCAATGCCCTCCACTCCGTCTGCCAGCAATTCAGCATCCTGGAACCGCACCAGGGCAAAGTAGCTGACCGACAGGTAGCGCACTCCATAGCCATCCTCGGCCTCGCGGGGATCCCGCTCCGGCCCCCCGAAGGTGTAGAGCTGCTCCAGATAGAGGTTTTTAACACGAATTTTCTCCGCCAAGATGCGGTAGGCCGCTGCTTCTAGGGATTCTGAGCGCCGCACCAGTGTTCCTGGCAGGGCCCAGCAACCGCGGAAGGGATCCTCCCGCCGCCGCACCAGCAGCACCAGGAGGCGATTCTGCTCAGTGTCGATGGAGAAAATGACCGCATCCACGCCCACCCGGAACTCCGCCAAGGCGATCCGGTTCTCCGATGGGCCTGCCACGATGCGGGATCCCTGCATAGCTTGGCACTGAATCCTCCACCAACAGCCTACCCAGTTTGTCCCTCCAGAGGGAGCTACCAGCCTGGACCACCGTCTTGCCAGTCTAAGCCTTGTCTGGGGCAAGGGCTTGCGTGTTCTGGGGGGAAGATGCGTTGCCGAGGGTGTGCAAAAGAACCTCGATGTCAGGCAACACTTTTGCCTTTTGCCCGATTTGGCTCTTTTTCAGCCACAGATGGCCCCTCAGAGAGGGGAAACAGCCGACCTTGTCTGACAGCGATCTGAACCCGCGTGCCCACAGGCAGAGCTTCCCGCGCCAGAGCGTGCAGTTCTTTGCCGGCTGCTGTGATCAGGCAATAGCGGTACTCTCGCCCCAAAAACTGTCGATCCCGAATGACAATGCCGCCCTGAGGATCAGGATGCAAATGCAACTCCTCCTGTCGAACCATCAACTCTGCGCAGCGTAAACCGGGGTCGGGCTGATCCCTCAAAGCCTGGAATGGGATGTGCAGCAGCTCTTCAGCCTGCCAACCCAACTCCCGCCGCTCACAGCGCAGAAAGTTGGCCTGGGTAATAAACTCTGCCACGAAGCGAGTAGCCGGCTCCCGATAGACCTCCTCCGGGGATCCCCATTGCTCAATACGGCCTTCCCGCATCACCGCCACCCAGTCGGAGAGGCAGAGAGCCTCCTCTTGGTCGTGGGTGACAAAAATGGCCGAGGTCTGGGTTTGCTTGAGGATTTTGCGGATTTCTTCCCGCAGGTAGTAGCGCACCTGCACATCCAAATTGCTCAGCGGCTCATCCAACAGAATTAAGCTGGGCTTGGGGGCCAAAGCCCGCGCCAAAGCCACCCGCTGCTGTTGCCCACCCGAAAGCTCGTGGGGATAACGATGGGTGTAGTCTTCCAGGCCCACCAACCGCAACACCTCGTAAGCGCGTTCCCGCGCCTGTTGGGCAGCGCCTCGCAACTCAGCTCGCAACTCAGTTGAGGAGGAGCGATTGCCACCCCCTGCCGCCGACGCAAACGGGGTAGTGGGTCGGAGGCCAAACATCACATTGGCCAACACGTTCAAGTGGGGAAACAGGGCAAAATCCTGAAACACCAGCCCCACTCCCCGTCGCTCCGGTGGGATCCACTGCCCCTCCCCGGCCACAACCTGCCCCCCCAGGAGGATCCGCCCGCTATCCGGCTGCTCAAATCCGGCAATGGTGCGCAATAAGGTGGTTTTCCCACAGCCCGATGGGCCCACAATGCCGAGGATGTCTCCTTGGGGCAGGCGAAACTCGACTTCCCGCAAAACCAACTGCCGCTGGCCGGGAAACCCCTTGCTGATGCCCTCGAGCTGAAGGATGTAGGAGGGATCCTCCCGCGCGGCAGTGGGACTTGGAGAAAACAAGAACTCAGCCATGACGGTTTTTGTTGCAAAAGATTTTCACTATTTTTACCACACTACCATGTCCCCGGATCCCGTCCAACCGGATCGAGATCCAACAGCCAGCAGCCAGATCTTGAGCAGGACAGAATAAGGTTTCTACGCCTCGCCCTGATTCCAAGCGAAGCAGCGGAAAATCAGTGTTAAACTTAGTTAACGAAGTTTCTCAGGCCTGGGCGGCGCTTGCTTGTGTGGCGCACTCCAGAGGCTTGTTGTAAATGAGTTTTGAGACAAAGTTTCCCGAACGTGCTCTGATTACAGGGGCCAGTCGAGGGATCGGCAGAGCGGTAGCCCTAGCCCTAGCCCGACAAGGGATAGCGGTGGCTCTGGTGGCCCGCTCCCAACCTGATCTGCTGGCGGTGCAGGCCCAAATCCAAGCCCAGGGCGGCAAGGCAGCGATTTTTCCCATCGACTTGGCCGACTTAGCAGCTCTGCCCCAGCAGTTGCAGGCTCTCCTGGATCGATTTGGCGTCTGCGATGTCTTGGTCAATAATGCGGGCATGGCCCACGTTGGCCCTTTGGCCACCTTACCTTTGTCGGATTGGCAGCGAGTGATCGACTTGAACTTGACGGCAGCTTTTCTGTGTGCCCAAGCCGTACTTCCCGGAATGCGCCGGCAGCGCTGCGGCACGATTGTCAACGTCATCTCGATTGCGGGCAAGCGAGCTTTTCCCAACTGGGGAGCTTACTGTGCCAGCAAGTTCGGCCTAATGGGCTTTTCTCAAGCTTTGGCCGAAGAGGAACGACAGCATGGCATTCGGGTCACCAGCCTGTGCCCTGGTGCCGTGGACACGTCCCTCTGGGATACGGGCACGGTAGGGGTCAACTTCGACCGTTCCAAAATGCTCTCGCCGGAATGGGTAGCCGATTTGATTACCTATATTGTTCGGTTGCCCACAGGTGCGGTGGTGGAAGATCTCACCTTCATGCCTGCGGTGGGAGCCTTTTAGACCTGGCTGGTTTGGGGTTGCCCGTGACTTGGGAGGGTTTTGGCTATCGCAGCCTTTGACTGGATGCCACCTGAGCTGAGTTGCATGCACCGAGTTCTCTTAGCCTTTCGTTAACCAAGGAATATCCTGCTATGACCCTTGCGAAACCCGGATCTGGCTCGCAATCTCGAATGGATGACAAAGCCCATTTCAAGTCTCGGGTGATTCGAGATCGAGCCACTTTTGCGGAAGAAGAATTGGGTAGCTCGGATGTCTCAGATCCGGCTATGGTGGCGGCGGTGGAGACGCTGCTGCGGGGGATCGGGGAGGATCCCCAACGGGAGGGGCTGCGAAAAACCCCGCAACGAGTGGTTGCGGCTTTGAAGTTTTTGACCAGTGGGTATCGGCAGTCTTTGGAGGAGCTACTGAACAGTGCCATCTTTGATGAGGGCCATGACGAGATGGTGCTGTTGCGGGATGTGTCTCTGTTTAGCCTGTGCGAGCACCATCTGCTGCCCTTTATCGGCAAAGCCCATGTGGCCTACATCCCCAGGCAAAAGGTGGTGGGCCTAAGCAAAATTGCCCGTATCGTCGAGATGTACTCCCGCCGCCTGCAGGTTCAGGAACGCCTGACACGGCAAATTGCTGAGGCCTTGATGGAGGTGCTGGATCCCTACGGGGTGGGGGTGGTTATCGAGGCTACCCACATGTGCATGGTGATGCGGGGGGTACAAAAGGCCGGCTCCTGGACGGTCACCAGCTCGATGGTAGGGGTGTTTCAGGAGGATCCCCGTACCCGCGAAGAGTTTCTGAGTCTCATTCGCCATCCGTCCAATTTTTAGGGAGCTTCCCGGAGCTTTGTCGGTGAGTGGGTTAAGCCTCTGCTCAGGCGGGGAATGCTAGCCTAAGATCGACGCAAACCCTGCCAGAAGCGAGGCTTGTCATGAGCGAGGTCAGCCCCGAAAACCAGTTTCCCACCGATTTGGACTCCAATTGGCAGCCCCCGGCTCCGCCGGTCATGCAGCGTCCGTCTCGTCCGGCTGCTCCGGTGCCCCCGGTGGAGCCTCCAACGCAACTGGATCCGGTGCTCGGTTCAGCCTCCCAAGGGACGGGATCCCGGCCTGCCAATGCCAAAAACCCCCCCAACCCCATTCTGGGTCGGCCCCTTCCGCCTGGTGTGGCTGTCGCTCCCCCTCAGGTACCGGTGCCTGTGCCGGGCTCTGCCGCTTCTCCTCAGATGCCCCCGCCCACCCCGGCTGCTGCTCGGCCTCCAGTGCCGCCGCCCAGCCCCAATCCTGCCGCTCCGCCTTTTGCGCCACCAGCTCGCCCAACGGCTGCCGGTCGGATCCCGGTGGCCCCGGCTACTCCTGCGGGCCTGACCCTGCGCCAACTGGTGCAGGAAGCCTATGACAAAGGCTACTCCGATATTCATTTGGGGGTAGGAGAAGTGCCCCGCTTTCGGGATCGGGGGCAGATGCTCTTGACCAACTACCCGGTCACCACCACCGAGATGTTCTATGGCTGGCTGCGGGAAAGCCTGCCGGAGAGCCAAATTCGCCAGTTTGAGGAATGTTTGGAACTGGATACTGCCATCCAGTACGAGGGTTTGGTGCGGTGTCGGGTCAACTGCTTTGTTTCCCTGCTTGGCCCGGCTATGGTGATGCGTCTGATCCCGTTGAAAATTTTGACGCTGGAGCAGTTGCGGGCACCGGAAGTGCTAAAGCGCATTGCCGAGGAGCACAAAGGCTTGGTTTTGGTGACCGGCCCCACCGGATCCGGTAAGTCCACAACCTTGGCAGCGATGGTGGACTACATCAATTCCAACTTTCCCAAACACATCATTTCCATTGAGGATCCCATCGAGTTCGTCCACCAGAGCAAGAAATCGATGGTGCGGCAGCGGGAGGTCGGGATCCACACCCTGGAATTTGCCAATGCCCTGAAAGCCTCTCTGCGGGAAGATCCGGACATCATCCTGATTGGGGAGATGCGGGATCGAGAGACGGTGGATATTGCCCTGAAGGCCGGCCAGACGGGCCACTTGGTCTTTGGAACCCTGCACACCAACAGCGCCGTCCGCACCATCGAGCGTCTGCTGGGGATTTACAAGCCGGAAGAACAGGAGCCGATGCGTCTGCAGCTGGCAGAAACCCTGGTGGCGATCATCGCTCAAACCCTGGTGCGCACCACCGATGGCAAGCGAGCTGCGGCCCACGAGATCATGCGCAACACCGATGCCATTCGCGACTACATCAAGCGGGGGGCGGTGGACGAAATTGAGGAGCTGATCGCCGACGGCTCCTATGAGGGCATGTGTACCATGAATCAATCCCTGTTTAGGCTTTACCAAGAGGGGCGGATTACCGAAGAGGTGTGTCTGGAGGCTGCCCCACGCCGCAATGAGATGGCCCAATGGCTGCGAGGCCGGATCTAGGGCCAGTCTCGAGATGGAGTCACGCCAAAGTGCTTGAGGGAAGGTTTGCCCTATCCTAAACTGGGAGCAGCCGGCGGCGCTGGCTTGCCGAGCTACCTGCTCATCTCTTGGGCCGACCTTGGGCTGGGGGGATGGGTTGCGAATTGATGAACCGAATTGAAAGCAAGTTAGAAAACAGGAGAATCCCTACCGTGAGCGTGATCAACCAGATCATCGAGACCGCGGATGACCAGCTGCGTTACCTCTCAGTTAGCGAACTGGAAGCCATCAGGAATTACATGACCACCGGCGAGAGGCGCTTGCAAATCGCTCAGGTGTTAGCAGAAAACAAAAAGCGCATCATTGACCAGGCCCAGAAGCAGCTATTCGCCAAGCGGCCCGAGTACGTGCAACCCGGTGGCAATGCCTACGGTGACAAGCGCTACAACCAATGTTTGCGAGATTACGACTGGTATCTGCGTCTGGTGACCTATGGCATTATTGCCGGCAGCAAAGAGCCGATTGAGTCTATTGGCCTGATAGGGGTGCGGGAAATGTACAATGCCCTCAACGTACCCATCGCCGGCATGATCGATGCGATTGTCTTTTTGAAGGAAGCTGCCCTCAGCTTGTTGGAGCCGGCGGCAGCCGCTGAAGCCGCCCCTTACTTTGACTACATCATCAATGCCATGAGCTAGGGAACTACAGGGATCCCAAGGCAGCCCGGGCATGTACGGCCACCTGTTCTTGGGAATCCTGGGCCAGCCGGGTCAGTCCGGCGCGAGCGGCTTCTGTTCCCAACTTGGCCAGGGCAATGCAGACGCGGTAGCGCAGTTGCCAGTCGTCGGAATCAATGAGGGGATCCAGGTAGGGGATGGCCCGCGGATCCCCCAGATCGCCCAAGGCAGCGGCAGCGGCTGTGGTGATCAGCTCGCTCTTGTCCTGCAAAGCTTCCACCAGAGTGTCGAAGGCGGCAGGGTTCCCCAGCTCTCCCAGGGCAGCGATGATGCTAAACCGTACCAGCCACTCCGTTTCTCGCCGATAAGCTTCCAGGAGATCGGCCAGGGCCTGTGGCTGCTTGAGATCCCCCAGGGCAGCGGCGGCAGCAGCCCGCACATCGAACTCCGGATCCTCTCGCAAAGAGCGCTGCAAAATGGGCAACAGTAGGTTCGGATCGACGCCAGACAGGGTGCCCATCTGGCTGATGGCAGCATAACGGACGCGGGCATTCTCGTCGTGAATCGCTCGCTGCAGCAATGTCAGGGCTTCTGGCCCAGGCAGTTCTCTGGCTTTGTTGACAGCGCGCAGCCGATTTCCCAAGTCTTGTGAGTTCAACAGCTCCAGCAAAGCGGGCAGTGCCGGAGGATCCCCAGAGGTTGTTGTCATATCCCATTCTCTCCATAACCCTCCTCGGCCATAGCGAGGGAGGAAAAGCCGATGTTATTATCTTGAAGCAGTGCATCCAGTCCCTTGATCTTATGGCCTTATTGCAACAAGAGAAGCAGCAGATCATTGAGAGCTATCGACTGCACGACACCGACACCGGTTCTGCCGAGGTTCAGGTGGCTCTGCTCACCAGTCGCATCAACCAGCTCTCTCAGCACCTTCAGAGAAACCCGAAGGATTTCAACTCCCGCCGCGGCCTGCTGATGATGATCGGTCGTCGCAAGCGTTTGCTCAACTACATCGCCAAGCATTCTCCTGACCGCTTCCGGGAGCTGGCCGAACGGCTGAACATCCGGGTGAAAAAGTAGGCAGCCCATCCAAAACGCTATCGGAGATCTGTCTTCGTGGGCAAATCCAGCCGCCAGTCCAAAACCTTTCGCCGTCGCTCCCCCTCCGCCTCTGTTGAGGTGGAGAAGAAGCCGGCCAAGAAGGAGCCTGTTGCCGTGATTCCCCCTGAGGTCAGCCGGCGGATGGTGCGGCGGATTCTGGTGTTTTCTGGGATCCCTTCGGGGCTGGGCCTGAGCAGCTTTTTTGTGAATTACTATCTCTTGACCAACCATGTGGTCGCTCTGCCCCCCTACTTCACCTTGGCAGAGTCGCTGACCTTGTTTGGCCTTGGTTTTTTGGGCATTAGCTACGGTGTGTTCTCGGCTTCCTGGGATCCCGAGCCGGGATCCCTGCTGGGAATTGGAGAATTCCGGCGCAATTTGGGCAACATCATCCAACAGTGGCGGGAATCTGCTGCTCGATCTTCTGAATCTTCCGACTCTGGAGAAGCTTGATTCTTCTCCCATCGCCTTTTCCAGGCCGGTTGCTGCCTACAATCAAGAGGGATCCAAGTCCATTCTGGCGGCAGCGGCTACCCCCAGTTCTCCAGCATGAAAATAGCCTACTTCGACTGTGCGGCGGGCATTGCCGGCGATATGTGTCTAGGAGCCCTGCTGGATTGCGGGGTGCCTTTGGAGTACCTCAACCGTCAGCTCCAGGCGTTGGGCATCGAGGGGGAATATAGCCTGCAGGTGAGCCGGGTGCAGCGGTGTGGGCAGCCTGCTCTGCAAGCTGTGGTGGAGGTGCTGGGATCCCAGAGTGGGGGATCCCTTGCTCGGCATTGGGCAGAGATTCAGGCTTTGATCGCGGGATCCCAGCTTTCCCCAGCCATTAAGGCCCGCAGCTTGGCGGTGTTTGAAAAGTTGGCGCAGGCGGAAGCAAAAGTCCATCAGATGCCTGTGGAAAAAGTGCACTTTCACGAAGTGGGGGCAGTGGATGCTTTGGTGGATATTGTCGGCACTTGCATTGGCCTGGATTGGCTGCAGGTGGAGCGGGTGTTGTCATCCCCCCATCCTATTGGGGGCGGCTGGGTGAGCACAGAGCATGGCAAATTGGCCGTGCCGGTGCCGGCGGTGATCGAGTTGTGGGAAATGGGCCGCGTGCCGGTGTTCAGCAACGGGGTGGAAGCCGAGCTGGTGACCCCCACAGGAGCAGCCTTGGCCGTGGCGTTGGCGGAAGAGTTTGGCCCCTGTCCGCCGATGCGGGTGGAAAAAGTGGGGCGTGGGGCCGGTGCCCAAGAGCTGCCCATTCCCAACGTGTTTCGTCTCTGGATTGGGGAAGCCAATGGGGGAGAGCTAACGGAAACGGTATCGGTGTTGCAAACCCAAATCGACGATCTCAACCCCCAAGTGATTGCCTACACCTGCGAGCAGTTGTTGGCCCTGGGGGCCTGGGACGTGTTTACCCAGCCGATCACCATGAAACAGGGGCGGCCGGGGACCCTGCTTACCGTCATCTGTCCGCCGGATCGGGTGCCGGAGTGTCAAGATCTCATCTTCCGGGAGACCACCACCCTGGGCATTCGCCACTTCCAACAGCAGCGCACCCTGCTGGAGCGGGTCATTGAGCGGGTGGAAACCCCTTACGGCCTGGTAGACATCAAGGTAGCCCGCCACCATGGCCGCATCGTCAACGCTCAGCCGGAGTTTCGCGATTGTGTGGCCCGCGCCCAGGAATTGCACGTGCCGGTTCAGACGGTGTGGCTGGCGGCCCAATCGGCTTGGCAAAACCGGTTGCAAGGTTGAAGAGACACTGAACCTGTTCCACCCCCAATGAATCCGCTCCTGTTGAACACAGATTGGCACCCATGGCCTGCTAGCCTGGGAGATGTCGATCTTGCTCTCTCCGCCGACCACAACAATGGAATCCCAAGCCTCTCAATTTAACTTTGACCGCAAACTGTGGGATCGGTTTATCACCGTGGCCCAGCCCTACTTTTACCCCAGAGTGCGCTATGGGGGCTGGATCTTTTTGGGCTTGCTGGCAGCGGCCATGGTGTTTGTGGTTGCCCTGATGTTCTTTGTGGAGATTGGGGTAACTTTGGTCGGTCAGGCCCTGTTCCCAGAGTTTTTTACCAATGTGGCAGCCGGATTGGTGGCCCAAACGGAGAGAAACTTGTCCTCGCCGGTGCTGTGGGTAGCCGCGATCAGCTTGGCTTTGAGCAGCCTTTGTTTTGGGGCAGTGTGGCGGCAGCTTCGCCAGCGCTGGTTGCAGTGGGTGCTGCTCACCTTTTTGCTGTTTCTGTCGCTGACGGTCAACCGGCTGAACGTGATGATCAGCTTTATCTTTCGGTTTATCGACACAGCTCTGCAGCAAAAAGAAGAGCCCACTTTCTGGCAGTTTTTGATTATTTATGGAGTGCTGATTATCTCAGCTATTCCCATTTTGGTGATCTACCGCTACACTCGCCTCAAGCTAGGGCTGTTTTGGCGAGAATGGCTGACCGATCATTTTCTGGATCGCTACTTCAATCAGCGGGCTTACTACGAGCTGGATTCCAACGCCGCCAACACCGAAATCGACAACCCCGACCAGCGTATATCAGAGGATGTCCGCTCCTTTACCGGCACCACCCTTTCCTTCCTGTTGGACATCCTTGACTCGATTCTCACCCTCTATGCCTTCACCGGCATTCTCTATGGCATTTCTCGTCCGTTGGCGTTGGGGCTGGTGGTCTATGCCACCATTGGTACCGCCATTGCCATTTTGGCCGGTCGCAAGCTGATCAAAATTAACTTCGATCAACTGCGCTACGAAGCCGATTTTCGCTACAGCTTAGTGCACGTGCGGGATAATGCCGAGTCTATTGCCTTCTACCAGGGAGAGGATCAAGAACTCAGGCAAATTTTGCATCGCTTTGGTGCGGCCTTGCGCAATTTTAATTTGCTGATCATCTGGCAGGCCATCATCGATATTTTCCAATACGCCTACAACTATTTCACCCGCATTGTGCCCTATGTCATCGTGGCTCCCCTTTATTTCAGCGGCGTGCGAGACTTCGGCACCATCACCCAGGCCACCATTGCCTTCAGCCAGGTGTTGAGCGCCCTCTCCATTGTGGCCAACCAGATTCAAAGCATTTCCAGTTTTGCCGCTGGGATCAACCGCTTAGGCTCCTTTCACGAGTCTCTGGAAGATCCGGCGCTGCGCCACACCGGCGCTCGGGAAAGCAACATTCAAACTCGCATTGCCCAGCAATTGGCGCTAAACCACGTCACTTTGCTCACCCCCAATTCAGAACGAACCCTGGTGCGGGATCTCTCCTTCGCCTTGGAAGCCGGCCAGCGGCTTTTGATTGTCGGTGTTAGCGGCAGCGGCAAAAGTTCCCTGTTGCGGGCCATTGCCGGCCTATGGACCAACGGCCAGGGATCCATCGCCCGCCCAGATACTCAGGAGATGCTCTTTTTGCCCCAGAAACCCTACATGCTGCTGGGATCCCTGCGGGATCAACTGCTCTATCCCAAACGCCGCCGAGACCTCACCGATGAAGATCTCATCCGAGTCTTGGCCCAGGTGAACTTGGGGGACTTGCCGGAGCGGGTGGGCGGCTTTGATGTGGAGAAAGACTGGGCCAGCACCCTCTCCCTAGGGGAACAGCAGCGTCTTGCCTTCGCCCGCATTTTGATCACTCAGCCCCGCTACGCCATCTTGGACGAGGCCACCAGCGCCCTGGATGTGGCCAACGAAAAACTGCTCTACCTGCAACTGCAACACTTGAACACCACCTACATCAGCGTCGGCCATCGTCCCACCCTCTTGGCCTACCACGACCTGGTTTTGGAGCTGCAGGGGAATTGTGCCTGGCAACTGTGGTCGGTGCAGGAGTACGGTGCCCGCCTAGCCCTGGCCAGCTAGCAGCGCCGACATCTCCAGCTGACTCAAATGACAAGCTTTGCGGGTTTGGAACAAAACCCGGATAGGAGGCTGACTTTTCCAACTGGACGCTCTTCAAAGGAGGTGATAGCCTGTTATTCACAAGTATTCCGACCGGTTTACTGGAGATTATCAATGCCCCCCATGATCCCATCCGAGGCCAAGCGTTCCAAGGTGGAGCAGATCAAGGCAGACAGCCACTTTCTACGGGATCCCCTTCAGCAGGAGCTGGCCCAAGACACCACCCACTTCAGCGAAGCAGCGGTGCAGGTGCTGAAGTTTCACGGGGCTTACCAGCAGGACGACCGGGATCGGCGGCAGCAGCGAAAGCAGGAGGGGCTGGAGCGGGCCTATTCGATGATGTTGCGCACCCGCATCCCAGGGGGACACGTGCCCCCCCAGCTTTACTTGACCCTGGATCGGCTGGCCGATGAGTACGGCAATGGCACCCTGCGAGCCACAACGCGGCAGACGTTTCAGCTACACGGGATCCTCAAGAAAAACCTCAAGGCCACCATAGCCAGCATTCTCAAGCAGATGGGATCCACCCTGGCCGCCTGCGGCGATGTCAACCGCAACGTGATGGCACCGGTGGCCCCCTACAAAAATCGCCCTGCCTATCGCTATGCCCAAGAGTATGCCCGCAAGCTGGCGGATCTGTTGGCTCCGAAGACCTCTGCCTACTACGAGATCTGGGTGGATGGCGAGCCCATTCCCATCCCACCGGTGGATGAGGAAGTGGTGGAAGCCGAGAAGTTTGTCGGCAACGGGGTGCGCCTGGAGGGGCCAGAACCTCTGTATGGCCCCGTCTATTTGCCCCGCAAGTTCAAGACAGCCATCACCGTAGCTGGGGAAAACACGGTAGATGTGTACTCCCAGGACTTGGGCTTGATTGTGCTCACGGATCGCAAGGGCAACTTGAAGGGCTTCAACATTGTGGTGGGTGGGGGCATGGGGCGTACCCACGGCAAGGAAGAAACCCAGCCCCTTTTGGCCCAAAAGCTCTGCTTTGCCCCTCCGGAGGCGGTGTATCGGGTTTGCCAAGCGGTTTTGGCGGTACAGCGGGACTACGGCAACCGGCACGACCGCAAGCAGGCGCGGTTGAAATACTTGGTGAGAGACTGGGGGATCCGCAAGTTTCGCCGCGTTGTCGAGGAGTATGTGGGGGAAAAATTGCCCCGGTTTCGCCCCCTACCCAAGTTTGTTCCCAACAGCGACGACTACCTGGGCTGGCACGAGCAGGGGGATGGCCGTTGGTTTTTGGGCATCTCCATTGAAAATGGGCGCATCCAGGACACCCCAGAGCGACAGCTCAAAACGGCGCTGCGCCGGATTGTGGAAGCCTTTTCTCTGCACGTGCGGCTGACCCCCACTCAGGATTTACTTTTCATCGACATTGCGGAGCAGCAGCGGGAGGCCATCAACCAGATCCTCAAGTCCCACGGGGTGCTCTCCAAAGAAGAGATCCCTCAACTGGTGCGGCTGTCGATCGCCTGTCCGGCGCTGCCCACTTGCGGCTTGGCCATTACTGAGTCGGAGCGAGCTTTGCCAGGGCTGGTGCGCCAGTTGGATCAACTGTTGCAGGAGCTGGATCTGCAAGATTCGCCCTTCTTGGTACGCATGACCGGCTGCCCCAACGGCTGTGCCCGACCCTACCTGGCCGAGCTGGGATTGGTGGGATCCGCCCCCGATGGCTACTACCAGATTTGGCTGGGAGCCAGCCCGCAGGGGGATCGCCTGGCGCAAGTGTTTCAGGAGCGGGTGCACATTAGCCAGATCGTGCCGCTGATGAGAGTTCTCCTGCAGGTCTACAAGCAGGAGCGCCGTCCTGGCGAGAGCTTTGGAGATTACTGCCATCGGGTGGGGATCCCCTATTTGCAGGCCCAAGTTCAGCAAAGGGATGGCGTTTTTGCCTGAAGGGATCCCTCAAAAACGAGACCAAGCCTGTAGCCATTCCCGGAGCGCTTCCAGCCATCCAATCGGTTCGGGCTTGGTTGCTTCTGGAGCTTGCTCCTCGCCAGTCGGCAAGCTGACGGGGTTGGGATGCACCCTGTAGACTCGGATGGGTTTGGCGTTGGGAACGGGTTTCACCGAAAGAGGCTCCACCTGCAGGAGTTGCCCTTCCACGGCTCGATACACAGCTGCCGAGATGAGCAACCGGGAGCTCTGTTCCTCAGACTGTTCCCCCCCTTGCGAAACATCCTCAACCGACTCCAGCCAGGTGGCAAACTGAACCGACTTCCCGAAGGCGGACAACCGCTGCGGATCTTGGGGATCGAGGGGCAGCAAAAGGACTGGGCCGTAGTGGATCCCGATGGCAAGCTTGACCTGCGGGTAGGAGAGTTGCCGCAAACACCTGTTCAACTCCACCACCGACTGCCCAAGCGCCAACCCCGCCTGCAGCGCCTGCTGTATGGCCAGCTCGGGTTGTTTGAGACCAAACAAAGCCAGACTTCTCAGCCCGCTCTGGTTGGCCAGTACTGATACATTCACGCTGAACTCTCCTGAACATGGTTCAGGA
>NZ_JANSIM010000013.1:0-29490 GCF_047502655.1 Synechococcus sp. R5-12
TTCCTGAACCATGTTCAGGAGAGTTCAGCGTGAATGTATCAGATCGCCAGTACGGTCACTGCAAGTTGGTTTGAAATAGCCCAAGTGTAAGGACTCCGTCCCGCTGGCGCGATCAGCCTCCGCTGGGGGCCGGGAAAGAGCCTGTTACCGCGCGGATCTTCTGTCGCCGCCCGGCTCGCTCGATCTCCAGCTCCAGGGTGCTGCCCACCTCAGTGCGCTCCACCTCCTGTTGCACCTGATCGGCTGTGGTTACGGCACGACCATTGATGGAGAGAATGACATCCCCAGACCGCAGCCCTGCCCGTTCCGCTGGGGATCCCTGGATGACTTCGCCAATCAGTACACCCTGATCCACCGTTATCAAAATGCGGCTATTGGGATCCTGGTTGAGGCGCTCCTTCAGCTCTGGAGTCAGCGTGAGCATGCGGATGCCCAGGTAGGGGTGATCCACCTTGCCGCGAGTGATCAACTGATTGGCCACCCGCTGGGCCGTCTCAATGGGGATGGCGAAGCCCAACCCTTGCGCTCCCTGGATGATGGCGGTGTTCACCCCTATCACCTCCCCTTGAGCGTTGAGCAGCGGGCCGCCGGAGTTGCCGGGGTTAATGGCCGCATCCGTTTGGATAAAAGATACCCGCTTGTCAGGCACCCGAATCTCCCCGCTGGAACGGCCCAAAGCGCTGATGATCCCAGCCGTAACGGTGTTATCCAAACCCAGGGGGTTGCCGATGGCAATGGCCCACTGGCCCGGCTCCAGGGTTTCCGAGCGCCCCAGCTTCACGGTCGGCAGGTTCTGGGCGTTGATCTTCACCACGGCGATGTCCGTAACCGGATCCGAACCGATTACCTGCCCATCAAAGCTGCGGGTATCCTTGAGCGTCACCGTTACCTTGTCGGATCCCTCGACCACATGGGCATTGGTGATGATCTGGCCGTCTGGGCTGATGATGAACCCAGAGCCGGTTCCCTGCTGTCGCCGCTGCCGAGGGATGGAAGGGATCGCTTGGCCGAAGAAATCTCGGAAAAAGGGATCGCTGAAAAACTCCTCCGGAAAAGGGGCAGGGGCGCGCACCGTCCGCTCAGCATCGATGCGAACCACCGCCGGCCCCACCTTTTGCGCCACATCGGCGATGAAATTCAGGTTCAGTTGGGGCGGGGTTGCCGTCGTCTGGGCAGATACCCCCTTGCCCCCCATCAGAGCTGCTCCCAGCCCAATGCCCAGCAGCACCAGCAGCACCGACGAGAGAAGAGACTTCCAAGTGGAGATGGCAAAAGGCTGGAAAGAGGATTGAGCAGGTTGGGCGGAAGCTTCTGACCCGGGAGAGGGCTGGCCCGGCATGGATGTTCTGCGCTTCATAGCTACAAGAAGAGGGTTGGGATGCTGCAAGACTTCGGCCCCACGCAGGGGGAGAAACCTAGGGCCTAATCTAACATGGACAGCAGGGATCCCAGAGTGGGCAACCCTGGCGCTTTGCCGTACTTCTATCTGGAGCGAAGAGCAGCGGAATCTGCTCACCTGAGGTAGCCCATTTCCATTCAGTTGGCTTTGATCAAGATAGGTAAAAGATAGGTAAGGCCCGAAAGGCTCCCGGTTTTGTCCGGTTTGCAGCTAACGTAGGAATAATGAATGGGGGTAAGACCATGACCAACCCAGCCAGCCGCCTGTTGGCTCCTCTGCTTGGCGGATTGCTCTCAGCGCAGATGGCCGCCCCAGTTTTGGCCCAAATGGGGCCCTTGCCACCACCGCCTGCCGGTGAGGGATGGCGTCCTGTGAATCCTCGCCCCCTTCCCCCTGGCCCTCAACCCCTGCAACCTGGCCAGCCCTTTCAACTGCAAACCACGTTGCTATTGCGCTCTGGGGATCTAATCCAAGCGGTGCATCGCTCCCCAGAAACCCTCTTGATTGCCCCTGGGGAAACCCGCGCCGTCAGCCTTAGCTTGGATACCCCTCTGCGGGACATCTACGGCAACATGGTCGTCCCGGCGGGGGCTGTTTTGGAAGGCCAATTTCAGCCGGTGAGCGGCGGCACCCAGTTTGTTTCGCGGGCTTTGATTTTCAACGGCCAATCCTACCCCCTCTACGCTCAGAGCCAGGTTATCCCGCTGCGCAAGGATCCCCGCCACACTTCCGGGGAAGCGATTGTGCAGGATGCCTTGATCGGGGCAGCCGCAGGAGCGATTTTGGGGGGCCTCTTCGGCGACCGCGTGATCTCGACGGAGAAAGTGCTGGGCGGAGCGGCGGCAGGGGCTGTCATCGGCAATGTGACGGCACCGGAAGTGGCGGTGATCGACGCCAATGCCAACTTGACTCTGACGGTCACCCAAGATTTTCAGCCCTACCTGCCCTAGCGAGCTTCTGAAAACAGCTCTGGCCAGGGATCCCTTTCTAGGGACTGGCCGTGAGCCGATCCAAAATCTCGTCGTGGGAGAGGCCCTTGCGCACCCATTCCTCGCAGTGGTGCAGCCGCTGAGCCGTGCCGATGAGGAAGCGGTTGAGATCGGCCCCTAGGGATTCGCAGGTGGTCTGCACGCAGATGAGATCCCGCCCCGAAAGCAATGAGAAGAGGCTGGCCAGCATTCCCGCCTCTAGGTATCCGGCAGGCTCTTGCCGTGTAGAAGCTTCCTCCAGGTTGAAGCTGGCGCGAGCGGCCAGGGCAAACCCGGAATGGCGGATCCCGGCTTGAACCAAGCCGTGGTCGGCGGCGGAAAAGTCCAGCTCCAGGCGTCCCCAGCCGTGGGTAGCCCAGAGATCGCTGAGGGCATCCAGGAAGATCCCCATCGGCAATTCCTGCAGCGGCTGCTGGTAGTAGCCGGAAAGCTCGTCTTCAACACGGCGGAAAAATGCCTCTCCCCAATCGCGGCCACAGTTGTAGAGAATGACGCGGGTGGCTTGGCCAGTTTCATAGCGCAGGCCGGAGTAGAGAGCTTCCAGCAGGGGCATGGGAAAGGCCGCCAAGCGGTATCCTCCGCGGCTGTACAGCAGTCCGGTGTGGATGTCAGGGCGGATGTAGTAGGCAGGGCTAAAGCAGTGCCCAGGCAAGATCTGGTCTTGCAGAATCTCTTGCAGGGAGATCATGGCTATTCTCGCAGTCAGGTGGACAAGAGGGCGGGGATGGATAGATTGGGGAGCGGCTGGAATTTTTGGCGTGAGGGAATGAATGATTAAGGAGTGAGCTGTATAAGCTGTATACAGTAAATCGGGAGAAGGAGGTCGCTATCGGAGGGCGCAGGGAACTTTGGTGAATAGATTGAGGGCGAATGGACCTAGTTAACCAGCATGGATTTGGCCAAAAGCAGATAAGGACGGATCATCTCGCTCTCTTCTGCCCCAAAGATGTAGGTCAGGGAGTCGAGCATTAACTTGTAGGCAGGCTGGCATTGGTCGCGCATCTTGAACGATTTCAGGATCGTCTCCAGCCAGTAGAGCAATTTATCCCTCAGGTAGTCTTCGTCGTTGAGCAGCATGGCCATGCAGCAGTAGCGCCACACCATGCTCAGATCCCGGCGGCAGCGCTCCCAGGCCAGGTGACCATGCTGGCGGATTAAATTCGGCATCATCGGCTGAAACTTCTCCATCACCCGATCCAGCAGCTCTTGTTCTTTGGCCTGCAGAACCTGGTAAAGGCGGACCCGCTTCGGGATCCCTTCCACGTAGGCGTGTAGAGTTTTCAACTCGTCCGGGCGCAGATAGCGGCCTTCGCTTTGTTGCATCAGCTCGGCAACCCTTGAATTCATAGATAGAGCCTCCTTCAGTGGGCTTCACACAAACATTTCCGCCAAGGTGAGAGCCCGCTCCGGCGGAACTGTGGGCAGGTCAACCTCGGCCTCAGACCTAGAAGAAGAGGGGGAAGGGAACTGGGCCTGAGAAGTGGCGCAGACAGCTTGTAGCTCTTGCCAGTAGGGGGCAAGCAAACCCTGCTGATCCGCCGGCAGGGATCCCTGAACCACCGCCTGCAACTGCTGGAGCGCTGTCGGCAACCCCAAGTGCCGTTCCATCACCCCACAAGTCCATTGCCGCAGGGGCAAGGGATCCCCTATCAACAGGCTCAGGCCCAGGGAGCGCAAGCAAAAGGCCAATTGACGAGCCAAGAGGCGCTGAGATGGTGTCAGAGGGGACTCTGTTCCACCGCTGTGCCCCTGCTGTTGCAAAACCTTTTGGATCCAGGTCAGCTCTTGCTGTTGTAAGACTTGGTAGAGCTCCAGCCGTTCTTCAAAAGAGAGCGAGTAACGAATCAGGTCTTGCAGATCGTCGGGTGTTAGGTAACCCCCTTCTCGATCGGCAATGCGCTCCGGCCAAGAGTGAAGGTCATCCATGGGTGAAGTCTCCTTAAAAACAGAGGGCAAAACAAAACCGAGATCCCTGAACAAACCAGAGCTAGAGCAAAGCTCCGCCAAACAAAGCGGCAAAATCCTCAAGAGTAAAGGGATCCTCTGCCGGAAATTCCGGCAGCGGCTCTGAGCGTGGGCAGATGCCCGACCAATTGAAGCCGGCAAAAAACTGTCCCACCGACTGGGCAAAGAGCACGGGGGACTGCGGCGGCAGTTCTTGAGCGGAGGAAGCCTTGGCCGGGGGTCGGTTATCCCAGTTCAACCCCTGCAAAAAGACCGCCAGCGGCTGGGTTAAGTCCAGATCGGTGTCTAAGTTGAAGGTGACCATGGGCGTTTCTCCAAAGTGTCGAGGGATCCCAGAGAGCCTTCAAAAGCCACAAGCAAGCCTCACAACTGGTGCAAACGCTGCTCGATCTCGCGGGCGCTGGCCCCTTCGGTGATCCAAAAATTGGCGGCATCAATGCGTTCTTGCCCGCCCAACAGGAACTTGCAGTAGGTTTCCCCCATGGCGTAGCACTGGATCTCGATGCAGGCCAGCTCGCGGGAAGTCATAGCGGTGAAAAACCCGGCAAATAGCCCGGCATAGAGATGACAAACCGGCTTGCCCACATCCCCAAGGGTGCGAGCCACCATCGAGTCAAACAAGTTGATAAACAGGAAGCCTTTTTGTTTGGATTCGGTTTCCACCTCCCACTTGCCCCAGCCCTGAGCCGTAAAAGGCCACCACCAAGTCTCCAGCAAAAACAAAAGGTTGGACTGTTTTACGCCAATCCCATACTCCCGCTCGTACCACTCGGAGAAGTGCTTGGCATCGCGGATGCCCCAATCTCTGCCAATGGTGTACATCACCGCCGCCGAAGCATCTCCCACTTCCCGTTCCAGGCCTGTTTGCAGGCCCACAATAAAGTCTTCGCTCAACAGCAGATTTTGGGTGTTGTTCCAATCGATAATCGTGCCCTGATCTCGGTTGAAGCGGAAGAAATCGCGGTAACTGTAGTGGGCATGCTTGTCGCGGCCCACAGGCAGGGTGACTGCAGGACGGGGATCCGGTCGAGATGTGGTGGCCATGGCGCTCTCCTGATAAAAAATGGATAATTCTAGATTGCAAAGCAACAGGATTTGGTGGGATTTGTAGGGATCAACTGGGCCAGACAATGCCAATGAGTCAACAAAATGAATGGCTAAGCATTCGATAAACTTGGTCAGCTATCTGAGGGATCCAACATTGTTCAACTCTTGTTTGATTGTTTATAAAACAACACCTGCCGAGCTCAAGGGATCCCGGAATATCGACAATCCATCAAACTTCCCGAGTTTGGGCCAGCGTATTGCCAATGATGCGGAAGTCCTCATTTTCTAGCTGCTTAACAGTAGAGCGAGTGATGATCTTGCCCTGCTCCACCAAAACCTTCCCCGTCCGTGGGTGCAGCAGGTCTTGTTCGGCCCGCCGACCGATGAGCACTTCGATATCCCTCAGCGAGTTCACGTACATCCCCGGCGGCAGCTCCACCACCACGCCATCGGAAACCACCCGCGCCTGACAGGCCAGCCGGGAATTGCTGCGGGCGCTGGTAATGGTCTCCAGAGTCTTGGCCTCGCGGGGGGTGATGGGAGTGAGGCTTTCCATTCCCTCTTTGACGTAAACATGACAGGTGGCGCAGAGGCCGCGACCGTTACATTCCCGCGAAACCTGCAGCTCCTCCGACAAAATGGCCGACAGCAGATTGCTGTAGGTATCGACCTCCGAGACACGAGATAAAGGCTCTAGCCGGATTTGTTTAACCATAGACGGGATCCACATTAAGGGCAGACAAAAAACCCCGGCGGGCAAGATCTACTGCATAAGCAACGCAAACAAATCACAACAATTAACTCCCTTCCCCTGCAGCCCCCTTGCAGGTCTACAGCAACACCTGAGTCCCCAGTCAATCAAACCAGAGCACTTCACCAGAGCACTTCCCCCAGAGCACTTCCCAGAGCACTTCAAATGATGAGCCCTGCACCTGTGACCCTGGGAGAGGCTACATTCTTTACTTAACTTATATTCTGGATCTGGAGCAGGTTATTCTGGATGGAAGTGTCATAATACTTATGGAAGTGTCATAATACTTAACTACGAATAAACACGAAATTTTTTTTATCGGCTAGAAAGTTACAAAGTGAAATCACGTAAATTGGAGAAAATGACAATCCTTTCGTAAATATTTATCGCAGATCTCCCCCGGTCGTTCTGTCGGCAAGGTAAATCTTAAGTAGAACCTTCACGGTCTTTTATTGGCAATTTTGTTACAGAAGGATGTGCTGAAGTTTGCCGTAAAAGCGTATTGAGCCATTCGCTACTCTCTTGGCCATTTCTTTAAAGTAGCCCCTCGTTTTGTCTGTTTTTGTCAGTTCTGTCGATTGGGAGCTATTGCCATGGAACCACGCCGGCGGGATCCGCAAACGTTGCAAAACCTGTTGCGGGCTGCCTACCAACAGCTTTTGGAACGCCAGCCCTACCAGCACGAGAAAACAGGAGAGCTGGAGAAAATCGAGCAGGACTTCTTGCGGGGGCGGATCGGGATTAAGCGCTTGGTTCGCCAGATTGGGGGATCCCGGCTCTACCGGCAACTCTTTTTCAGTGCCGGCTGCAACACCCGCTGTGTAGAGCAGGGCTTCAAGCACTTTTTGGGACGGGCCCCGGCCAGCAAGGAGGAGGTGGCCGCCTACCACGACATTTTGGTGCACCAGGGCTTTCAGGCCATGGTCAATGCCTTTATCGACTCTGAGGAATACCGCCACCATTTCGGCAACGACCATCTGCCCCACCCCCGCCAACGGCTAAGCGGCCACCCCCCCTTGGCCTACTTATTGACGGATCGGATGAACCGGCGCCACGGGCTGGGGATACAGGGATCCCCGCTTTTGCACAGTTTGGCGGCGATGGAAGTGGGGATCCCTTAGGCAGTGGGGCCGGGGAGGAAGTCGAGGGTATAGGCTTGGCGAACCTCCAGACCCGCTGCGCCGATCCCCAGGGCCACCATCTCCTGAAAGTAGGTTTGCCAGCGCTGGTGGGTCATGGCGCCGATCCCCAGCGTGGCGGCATCTCCACTGGTGAGAAGGCCGTAGTCTTTTAGGGCTTGGTGGGCGTAGGCCAGGAGGGCCTCGCTCATGTTGGGGTTGTCTTGGCGGATGAGGCGATTGCCGGGGCGGGGATCCTCTAGGTAGCTCTGCCAGCCCTGGATGGAGGCAGCTACAAATTTTCGCACCTGCTCCGGGTGCTGTTCGGCAAAGGGGCGGGTGGTCTCCAGGGTGGTGGCGTAGGGGGAATAGCCGTAGTCGGCCAGCAGAAAAACGACGGGATCAAAGTCCCCCTCCTGGCGCACGCGGAAGGGCTCGGAGGTCACATAGCCCTGCTGGGCAGAAGACTTGTCCAGCAAGAAGGGCGTGAGGCTGAGGTTGTAGGGGCGCTTCTGCTCGTCGGTAAAGCCAAATTTGGCCCGCAAAAAAGGCCAGTAGGTGAGGTTGGCCCCCGGTGACACCCAGATGGGCTTGCCCCGCAGGTCTTCCAGGCGCTCGATGCCCACCCCTGGATGGGCCAAGAGACACTGGGGATCCTTCTGGAAAAAGGCGGCCACGGTGAGAACAGGGATCCCAGCTTGCAGAGCCGCCAGAGCGTCGGGGCTGCCGCCGAGCACAAAATCTGCCGCTCCCCCGGCTAGCAGTTGCAGCACGTTAACCGCCGTTCCCCCCATGCGGATTTCCACCTGCAGACCGTAGTCGGCGTAGATGCCGGTGGCCAGGGCTTGGTAAAAGCCGCCGTGTTCGGCCTGGGCGTACCAGTTGGTGACCAGTCGCAAGGGCCGGGATCTGGCCGAAGAGGGGCGGGAGCCCGCTCCTACTGCTAGCAGAGCAGCTCCACTGGCCAAAAAACGCCGCCGCGGCCAAGGCTCTGGAGTTACACCGGACATAGGCAGGGATCCTCAGGCGGCCACGCTTTCAGTATCTCGCAAGTAGACCAGTTTTTCCTCAGGCTGGCCACCCCTTGGAAGAGGAGCTGTTGGGAGGCGTCTTCGATTTATATTTGCAAAGCAAGCGGGATCCCCTTCTTACAAGGGGCAAGATCGACATTCCAAGGGGTAGGGCATGGGCAAGGTGTATCTAGTGGGGGCAGGGCTGGGCGGGCGGGCGGGCCTGATGCAGGGAGCACTGGAGATCCTACGGCAGGCTGAGGCTATCTGGATCGACGAGCTGGTGGATGAGCGCTTGTTGGCAGAGTTGCCGCCGCAGGCGCAGGTGTGGCGACGCTCTGGGCCAGGAAGCCTCCAGGAGGGCATCCATTGGCTCATCCAGCGCTGCCGAGAAGGCAAACAGGTGGTTCACCTCAAGTCAGGGGATCCCTTGATCTTTGGCCGCGCTCGCGAGGAGATCCAAGCCCTTAGGGAGGCGGGCTGTCCCTTTGAGATTTGGCCGGGGTTGTCGTCGGCCCTGGCTGGCCCCCTCTGGGCAGGGATCCCCCTGACCGATAAGCACTTAAGCCGCGTTTTTGCCGTGCTGACTGCCCACGATCTAGAGGCCTTGCCCTGGAGCGCCCTGGCCCAGTTGGATACTTTGGTGATTTTGATGGGATCCCGGCAGCGACAGCACATTGGCGCACGGCTAATGGAGTCTGGGATCCCGGCAGACCGACCGGTGGCTGTGATCTGGGGAGCGGGGCAGGCAGAGCAACAGGTGTGGGTAGGCACCTTGGCGGAGCTGCAGCAGGAGGCGGGTCAGGCGAAGTTGCCGGGTCTGCTGGTGGTCGGGGAGGTGGTGCGGCTGCGGCAGGACTTTTTGCCGGGGATCCCTCCTTTGCCTCCGCCGGCTCCCCTGGCAGGCAAGACGGTTCTCGTCACCCGTTCCGAGGGGCAATCGCCAGCTTTTTGTGAGTTGCTGCAGGCCCAGGGAGCGCGGGTGCTGGAAATGCCCACCCTGGTGATCCAACCGCCCACCTGTTGGGATCCCTTGGATACAGCCATTGCCAACCTGGAACAATTCGACTGGCTGCTGCTGACCTCTGCCAATGGAGTGCAGGCTTTCTTTGAGCGGCTGCAGCGGCAGGGGCGAGATAGCCGAGCACTCCACTCCCTGCAAGTGGCGGTGGTGGGATCCAAAACCGCTTCCGTGCTGGCCCAGTACGGCATTCGCCCGGATCTGATGCCCTCCGAGTTTGTGGCCGAAGCCCTGCTACCCATTTGGCCGCAGCCAGTGCAGGGGCAGCGCATCCTCTTTCCCCGCGTTGAGTCAGGAGGGCGGGAGGAGCTGGTACAGGGGTTGCGGCAGCGAGGAGCAGAGGTGGTGGAGGTGGCCGCCTATCAGTCCGCCTGTCCAGCAGCAGCGGATCCCCAGGTCCTGGAAGCTCTTAAAGCCCACCAGGTGGACATCCTCACCTTTGCCAGCTCCAAGACAGTACAGCATTTTGCCCACTTGATCCAGCAGGCAGGGCTAGGCCCTGAGATCTGGGATCCACCCGTGCAGATTGCCGCCATTGGCCCCAAGACGGCCGCAACCTGCAAGGCTGCATTTGGTCGAGTGGACATCGCAGCCCAGGAGTATACTTTGGAAGGATTGGTGGAAGCCCTCATCCAAGCGACCAACCGTTCTACCTAGCCTTTTCAGGCCGTTCGCGGTAGCGGTGCAGAGTACCCAGGTGCTCCTCATAGTGAGCCCCCATCAGCCAAACGGAACTCTCCTGGCCCGGCATCCCAATAGATACACCCAGACACCATGTGGCAGACGGCCAAGCTCTACGAAGACATTCTTTACGAAAAAACGGATGGCATTGCCAAGATCACCATCAACCGTCCCCACAAGCGCAACGCCTTCCGCCCCAAGACCATTGCCGAGCTGATTGATGCGTTTGCCGATGTGCGAGAGGATCCCAGGATTGGAGTAGTGCTCTTAACAGGCGCCGGGCCCCATACCGATGGGAAGTATGCCTTCTGCGCCGGCGGGGATCAAAGCGTACGGGGCGAGGCCGGTTACCTGGATGAGGCCGGGATCCCTCGTCTCAATGTGCTGGATCTGCAGCGCATCATCCGCTCTTTGCCCAAGGTGGTGATTGCCCTAGTGGCAGGCTACGCCATTGGGGGTGGCCATGTTTTGCATCTCATCTGCGACCTGACCATTGCCGCCGATAATGCCATCTTTGGGCAAACCGGCCCTAGGGTGGGCAGCTTCGATGGGGGCTTTGGGGCCGCCTACCTGGCGCGAGTGGTGGGGCAAAAAAAAGCCCGCGAGATTTGGTTCCTCTGCCGCCAATACACCGCAGCCCAAGCCCTAGAGATGGGTCTGGTCAATGCCGTGGTGCCAGTGGAAGAGCTAGAAGCTGAAGGGATCCGCTGGGCGCAAGAAATTCTCCAGCACAGCCCCTTAGCCATCCGCTGCCTCAAAGCCGCCTTCAACGCCGACTGCGATGGGCAGGTGGGGCTGCAGGAGCTGGCCGGAGATGCGACGTTGCTGTTCTACATGACCGAAGAAGCTGCTGAGGGCAAACGCGCCTTTTTGGAAAAGCGCCCACCTAACTTTCGCCAGTTTCCCTGGCTGCCATAGTTTGTTTGTTTTCATTAAATTCCACTTCCCCGAAGGGAAGCGACCTGTAGGGCTGGGCTTTACCTCAAACTCAAGCAGCAGCACCACCTGACGGAAATACCGCTGTCGATGTTCCGCCAGGAAATATGCAGCCCGAGGTCTGTCAAAATCAGCGGGTAGCTCCAGCGCTGCTATATCCAACGGTTGCCCCACCAGAGCGTACCCCAGAGATGCAAAGAGACCAGCCACCTCAGCAACCGATCGGATCCCTCGAATGTCTTCCACATCCAGTTGAGTAGCCATTGCCGCACTCCGGTGATCTGTGGCTAGTCTAAGGGGGATCCCGTGCTGGACTCTCACAACAAAAAGTATTGGAGGGTTCGAGACAAAATCCTGAAAACTTTTGCTGGATAGGGTTTCTGGCGCTTGGAGAGGAAATCAGCTAATACTTTCTTTCACGAGCTTTTTCGCTCAGGATCAGGTAAGGGATCCCTGTACAAAGCTGAGATCGCCTGCCCCGCATCCTGAATCATTTGCCGAAGGGGCTCTGGGCTGACCACCAACACCTCCCCCCCAAAGCCTAGGATCCAGCGCTTTAGGTCGACGTCCTCCAGAGACCAACGGGGCAAGACCACCTCAAGCCGGTGGGGAAACTGACTATTTCCAGTTGGGGGCAAGTTGAAGATGGACTTGGGCCGCGAGGATCCCGATATGCGGGGGGACATACGCTGGTGCTTAAAGCGTCGGGTGCCCTCGCTCACAAACGGAAAAATCCGATCGCTAAACCAAAGTTCCAAAGTGACTTCCGCTTGGCGGCGCTCGTTGGGATCCCGGCTGAGGATCTGTTTCTGCAGATGCGGGTCATTGCCCAAAAAGATCCCGGCACTGACATCGTAGAGCTTGTGCAGGCGTTCTAGGGCAGCCAACTGCTCTTGGCGGGAGCGCGTTGCACAATGCCGCCGGTTAAGAAAGAGCCGATCCATCCGCTCAAACCGCATCAGTCCCTGCCTCTTCGGGCTGTGATACTCGCAGCCCAGGTACCAGGCAATTTGATGAAAGACCAGTTGCAGGGGCCAAATGCGAAAGCTCTCCACATCCTCTCCGGGGAAGGTGGCTCCCGGCAAACGCTTCACCTCCAGTAACTCCCCCCTCTCCATCGCTTCCTCGACCACCTGCAGGCCACGACGATCCGCCAAGGTACCGGAAGGAGCCAAGGTGGGATCCACAATGGGTTGATTGCCCAGCCGACGAGTGGGGTAGATCTCAGAAGTATCAATGCGGCTGAGGCGCATACGCTGCTCCACCATTTCATAGACCGCCTGCTCCCAGGGGTTTTCCAGAGCACGAGTGCTTACCTGCAAAAGCCGGTAGATCTGCTTGAGTTCATGGCGAGTGAAGATCCCAGAGTGAGTGAAGTAGCCCCGCTTCATCGGGAAGGATGGCAGAATCTGGTAGGGCTTCAAGACCTTTTCGATGTCCTTGCGGATGGCATCTCTGTTTTGCCCTCTCACCCAGCCCCGTTGCTGGAGCTCGCGGTTCAAGCTTTCCAAACTGCCCAGCTCGGGATCGAAATGGAAGGGTTGGGTCAAGATCAGGCGGATGGTATAGATCAAGCGGCTGAAGCTATCCCAGTCAGAATATGCGTGGGTGGCAAAGGCTAGAGGTTGCTGGTTTTCGGGTTGAACCAAGAGTTGGTGTTGCTCCCCTGCGTTGTTCTCGCCGGTGTGACAGAGCAAACCACTCTGTTTCAGCCAGATGAGATCTTTAGACAGCAGTTCAGGATCGGCGTACACGGATCCTTTTTCAGAGGCAATCCGGTGGGTGATTTCCTCCAGGGTGCTGCCGGGATGATGGATCAAAATGGCGAGAAGATGGAGCAAGCGCTCAAAGTCAAGCAGCCGAGAGTAGCCATGTAGCGTCGCCTTTCGAGTGGCGTTCTGACGGTTGATCAAGGTGCGAGGAATGCCACTGACCTTCTCGCGGATTTGTTCTTGGGTAGGCAGGGATCCAGACAAATCCAAGGTCAGTACATCCAGGAATCCCTCTGCGGGTATAGGCGGAAAAGTCTTTAGTGCCTGAGCCATCGCTTCTATGAAAGAGATGGGTACCTGACGATCCCGCTGCTGATTTCTTTGCTTGCAGACTTCCAGAGGAGTGGTCAGATGCCACCCAATCCAATTTGCGCCGGGCAACTTTTGCAGCAGATCCAGCCGCCAGGGGCGGTAGGCATTGGTAGCATCGTAGACAATAACTTGGCCCTGCTGATGAGCCTTACGAATCTGGGCAAGGGCTAGGCTCTCAATTTCCAGCCAGTTGCCTTGGATTGAGGGATCCCCGTACAACTCTTGACGAATATCATCAGTGCTAACAACTTGAGAACCTTGCCAAGTTGCGGCTAAGACTTTTGCCAGTGTTGACTTGCCGCTAGCGGGAATCCCGATAAGAATGTGGTTGTAGTAGGAAGAGCTTACAGTCATCAGTTTGTTCTCCTTCAGGAAGAACGCAAGTCTCGAAGAAGTCTCTCCCTCGCCCAGGTCTTTAGGCCGGTATAGAGGTAGAGATCATCATCTGTAATAAGGCGCTGCTTATCGATATTGGGCAGCTTCAAAAGAGGAGATATAAGAATATCAGCCAAAACTTTCAAGATATTTTCGTAAGGACAGGCTCCTTTCTGTTTCGCCTCTTTATTTAATTCAGAGATGCGGTTGCTAGAGAATCCCTGACTGTCATGGATCATCTCATTGCGCTTGCGGATCCAAAATTCTAGGCTATCAATTTTTTCTTTTAGATCTGACAAGGATTTATCCTCACAGGCTCCATTCTTTCCTACATTCTTGCGGATGGCAAGAAGGATGGCCAAAAAACTAAGCTTACTCGCACGATAGAGAATCTTTGCATATTCTCCATCTTTGAAATAATCTAAAGAGTCCAGCAAGCCAAGCTGATCTTGAGGCAGCAGTCGCTTAATTTCACGAATCTCAACTCGGGATCCCACAGTAGCTGACTTCAGGTACTGACGACCGCCAAGCTTTTCGATAACTTCATCGAGAATTTCCTCACAAAGTGAAGACATTCTTGAAAGAAAATGGGAGATCTGCTGATTCTGTTTGTATATCTTGCATTGGGAATATAAGTTAAGCAAAATACTGTGGTTTCCAATGGCCTGATTGATTCGAGTGTCTAGATCCAAACTTATATCCAGATTCATCTCTTTCTTGGAAGCTCTGGCAGCCTCGATATCTAAGTTCATGAGTGAGTCTGCCACTTGTAACCCTCTGATTGCATCATCAACCAGTTTCCTGCTGGAATGTAGCTGGGATTTGCTTACTACGCCCTGCTCAATTTGAAAAGACAGAATGGATTGCCAGCTCTTGAGAACTTGACAAGCTCCCGCAAAGTCAAAACGTTCTAGCAGTTGCATGACAACGCGATACTTCTGTGTCCGTTGATATTGCCAGTACGAAGTTCGGACGCAGGCTGAGGGTTCTCCTAGAAGCACCTTTCGTTTTGAAAGAATCGGATCCAGAAACAGCAGCTTGGGGATGTCAGCAGTGATTGATTGCAGACGAAGGGCTGTCTGCATTTGAGGGGTTCCACCTTTAGTACTGACAAGAACCACCTCGTTTGAATCAATCTCGTCAACAAAGAAGCGATAATACTCGTTGAGGACAAGATCCTGTTGGTTAGGTTTGACGTTCTGAGGGATCACTCGCTTTAGAAAGAGAATATCCTCCCGCTGTAAATGTCTCTCAATCCACCTTTTAATGATCTCGAACAAGAAGCAAGTATCCTGATGCTGAGGGGGATTTTGATTGGTAACAAAAATGTTGATTTTTTTAACTGAAAACTCCTCAATGGCGGTATGGATTACCCCCCAGATTCTTCCAGGTCGAATGCGCTCCTGCCAAAAATCGGGCTCCCGTTGATAGGCAGCAAGAAGTTTCTCTGTTAGTTCGCGGAAGCTGTAGGCATTCCTGCCTTGACCTCTAACCTCTACGCCCAGCTCTTTACAGAGTCCATTGGCAATAAAGTCTTCTCGACTATTTCTTTCCCATATCACTTTTTCGTCTTCTGTTAGATCCTCGGCAACTTCGTTTGGTTCATCTCGGTCAAAGCCCACAGGAATGTAGTACTCAAAGCCTTGAATTTTTACTGTCAGATCAGAGGTGCCAATGTTAGCAATCAGAGTAGTCATAGTTCCTCACTTAGGATCAAAGTTCACCTTCTCATAGATGTCTTTCAGGGCAAGTTGACAGAAGCTTCGGAGCGAGAATGGGCAATCATAGCTTTTGCTCCTGGATCCAGTTGCGTAGATTCTGTTCAGCCTGAATCTCATTCTCTCGAGCCTCTGCTAAGAATTGGTAGAGTCTGTCTTTGGAAACCCCTGGAAAACTAGGACTGGTTTCTAACTCTTGGTAGCCTTGCGCAGTAAGTTCATAGATTCGCAGTTCCTCACCATTGAACTGCCACAACTCAGGGATCCCTATGGCAGCATAGAGGGCTAACTTGTTGATAGTACTGTGGGTTATGTCAACTTCCACCACCAGATCTGGAGGCGGATCTTGGCTAAAATCTACAGTGCGTCCCTTGACTTTAGGTTGATTCTGTAAGTAGTAGGCATTGTCAGGTTCTGCTCCTCGCTCTATATGGGGATAATTAAGAGTTGTAGAGCCCATAGTTTTAATCTGTCCTAAGTATGCAGTAGCCAGGATGCGTACGAAGAGATCAATCATCCTGACCAAAAACTCGTGATCTTCGAGTGGCATGGTGATTTCCAGAGTACCCCGGTCGTAGATCAAGCGAGAAGAACGGTGCTCTCCTAGTGCCTGAAGGATCTGCTGGTAGCGATCCCAGGTAAGGTGATGGAAAATGACCCGTTGTTCGGGAAGATGTGAGCGAGTGGGAATGATGAGCATATCAGACTTCATCTCCTCGAGATCAGTCTAGAAGGAGCAAAAAGATCATCTTTTCAAGGCTATTCAGGCTTCAGACCAAAGAGATGGAGACTGCCTTGTATTCGAGATAAGTCATCGAGAAACTGGGAACGGACATGCTGGCAGCCAGCTTGGACACCTCCCATGAATAAGCAGACCACTTCCTGGCATTGAGTACCAGCTTGTTTGTGCTTAATCTTGTGTCTCCTAATCGTCACCCAAGAGCAATGGGCACTGCCTCGCGCAGCATCTCCGCCAAGATCGGGGTTTCGCTTGTAGTTTCTGCGTTGATCTTGTTGATAAACCAGCCCCATACCATCTCCTCGCGTACTTTCTGCATCATTGGGATCAACCCAACTTAAATCTGAAGCATTAACCGGATCCTGTTCAGGGCCAGGGACGGCGAATACGGCACAACTGCTGGGTGAAAATGCCTCACAGTTGGGATTCTGGGATCCACTGAGCAAACGTTCCGGCCAGATTTGTCCAACTTTTTGATACCACTCTTCGTATACTTGCCTCCATTTTTCTGGTTCAAGAGGTATTCCAAACACCCTGTACTCACCCTTAATTTTGATATCAAGCGTCAGGTGACTGCCTCGGGCTGCAGGACGGGCTGCAGGAATGGGAGCTTTTTCTGTTCTTTGCATCATGAAAATGTGCAGCGGTCTCCTCCATCCACGACCTACTCCGCCAGTCATGACCGCAACTCGGATAATCGGCAAGAGGATCCCCGTCAGAATCTCTTTAGGCGCTTCAATTCTGATTTCTCCCTCCCATGAGTAGAAAGTTGGGGAGTTTTTCGACTCATCTCCCCAGATATCTCCCTGGATCATTTCCAGCCTTATGCACCCTTTTTGAGACTTAGGTTCTAGGGTTCCAAAAAGCTCGCTTGCTGTCTTCTCTGCATTCTTTTGGCTCATAACTCCCAGAAAGAATCGCAGTGCCCAAGAGCGGAGCCAGCCCCGCCAGTGAGAAGGTCGCAGCTCTATAGTCTTCATGTCAGGGCCCGCATTACCCTGGCTGGAGAGATGGAATCTAAAGAGTATACTTGATATGCCTTCACTTAACTGTCTGGATCCCTTGTGGTTAGGGATCGAAATCCGACCATATCCAGAGGCCGTGCGGCTACCTATCCCCAAGACTTTTAAGGCTTGTTGAACCCATGACCAGACCTCATCGACTTCTTCTTCAGTTGCGCCGGGAACGCCCTGGATAGCTACGAGAAAATCAATGGGTCCCCGACCATTGCCCAGTGTGTAGAGCGATAAAGGAGTGCCTTGACCCTGGTGGAACACCTGAAAGTTTTGCTGAGGGTTGACAATATCGAGGCTTAAACGGGTGGGCTCTAGAGGCCAAGCGTCGAGAAATTGAATTTTTCCTGCCGAGATAACAGTCTCTTTCTGGAATCCAAGGAGAGCTTCCATCTTGGGGATCCGCTCCGGTTGTTGTTTTGCCCAGGCCCGCACAATTCCTCGGATTGAAGAACCTGGAATGTACCCGTTGAGAGGCAAGTCAGGCATAAGTTTCCAGTTTTCACCAACATTGCGCTTATCCTCTGGCCGACCTCTTTTGGGCTGCCACGGCCCACAGGGTTCCCCTGCTGAAACAAGCGTTTCCACATCGGGATGAGGATAGGATCCCACTTTTGCTCGCCAACGCAAAGTAAAAGTTCCCTGACGGAAAAGGTTTGAGGATCGCTTTTGATGTTGCTGAGTCAATAGCTCAATTAGACGCGGCCCCGTGTACATCAGTGTTTTCTCCATTCGTGTCTCCTGAAAGATAAGCTCTGGCCCAAAAGTTCCAGTGATTCGCCAAGATTAAAGATCGTCTCCAAAGGGCGAGGTATTCTACAGGTTGGTCGCTTGCCAGAGCTTGGATCCTCTGCATTAATGCTTTGGGCTCTAGAGAATTATCTTCGGTAACCAGTTGCCCCAATAAAGAAGTCCAGACAGGAACTGTTCTCTGTCTCACCTTACCTTCTTGAGCATTGGACTGGTTAACGTATCCTATGGCCGAGAGCAGGCCGAAAACTCTCAGGTGTTGAGAAAGTCGGAGTACCGCATTAAGATCCTCCTGAGAAAGAAACTCTTTCCCTTGGGATCTCATGTACTGTTGAATGTGTTTATAGGCCAGTAAGCTGGTATGCTCTGGGCGTACGCTTGCTGATCGCTGCTCAGATGGTGCAGAGTCGGAAGAGCTGTTGATCTCCCTCCGCTGGTGAGAAGGCACAGCTTTGTTTTCCAATTTGGAGTTTGGAGTAACAGGCTTAGAAAAGCTCTTCATGTGCTTGTTCTTCGACATTCTTAACTCCTAACAGTGTTCTCAGATTTAGCTTGTGGGGTGGGATCAGAGGCATTGGAGACCCATCCTTGAACCCAGCCTCGCCCAACATTGGCTTGCCCCCCCACCTGGAACAAACCTTGGAGAACATTGATCAAAATCTCATGCTCTTGGGTGAGGTTTTCCTGGTTGGGCAGGGGGCTATATCCCCAGGCGAAGTAGAGAATGGTGTCACGAGGAATGCACACATCTGTCCAGAACACCTCTGCTGAGCCTACCTGGTTGGCTCCTTCCGAATCTTCCTGGATCTTGTTGCGGATCTGTGTCCAAAGGGAGTGCTCCATGAGGATCTGGAAGTCGCTATCGGGAAGAATGATCCGATTATTTTTCCAGGTTGCTTGGGTATCCCCCTGTAAAACAGCGGGCCATTCCCCGGCCAGTGAGAAGGTCTGCCCTTCAGGGAGTTTCTCAACATGCACTTCTGCGTCTGCCACAACATAAACGCCAGGTTTTGTTCCTACAGGGGCTTTGGGCAGAACTGGAAGAGGCTGACGGCACAGCAAGGCGTGATCTCGCAGTAGAGAATGACAACTTACCCAACAGAAAACGGAATCGGATCCTTTTAGAGACATGGTGCGCATCGGCACCCACAATAAACGGGCATCTCCAAACCAGACTTGGTGAACCCCCATTTGGCCATCTTTTTGGAGTTCTCGTCCAAAGAGAGTATCGGCAATTGTTGGATCTTGAAGTGTTACCTCGTTCCGCAGGCTTCCTCGCAAAGAAGAACCTGGGATGTAAGGAAAGTTGGTGTGAGATTCACGGGCAATTTCCAGGATGTTGCCTAGGTCGCCTTCTCCACCGCAATGGATGGGGGCAAGGCTGTAAAGATAGCCAACGCGAAAGTCAGGTTGAATCATTTCACAATCCCCCACAAAAGTGTGCCGTAATTCAACGATGCAAAAGTCTGCAACTGGGCGCATGGGTTACCCACAAGCTGCCTTGGCGGTGGCGGATCCCCCTTAAAGTGATACACCGTACCGGCGGGAATGAAGGCCCGTTGGGGTAGCAGCGCAAAGTCCAATCGCTCACTGCCCTGCCGCCGAACCGCAGAAATTCCACCCCAAAGCAAGGCCCGATCCGTAGCGCATCCTGCCAGATAAGGCTGCCACTGGGAAGGGTAAGCCTGATAGATACGGGGATCCGCTTCAGGCTGCGCTAGGCCCGGAGTGAGGAGATAAGCCACCCGACCCGTCCCCTGCCGAAATCGCTCCCAATCGATGCCAGGATCCCAATCTTCCAGAGGCGTGACCAAGGCGCGATGCCCCTCTCCCCCCAGGCGAACGGTGGTGGTCGGGATCCGAGCACTGATGGCTGCCGCCAATCGCCATCCCCACCGCAGTCGGGTTGCCACCTCGGTGAAGTAGCCAGCTTCATCTTTCACCTGGCGGGTATCAGATTTGATGTCGATGTGAGGTAGTACCTGGGTATCCCAGGGATCCTCATGAAAGTCGCCGGCCTGGGGTAGGGATCCTTGGAGATAAGCACTCAGTGCCGAGGCCCGCATCCAGGGGTGGGGACGGCCTTTGATGTACTCCCCTTTTTTGAGAGAGGGGGGCACCAGGGGCGGGAGTTTTTGATCATCCCAGCCGATAGGTTTCCAAGGATCCCCCTCAGCCGGCTGTAGGCGAGAGTATTGGTCTCCCCGGACTTTCTCTTCGAAGTTGTCTTCTGGGGTCGTGTCTGGATCGGCATGGGGATCCGATTGACCCGTAGCCAACAGATCTTTGGGAGTCGGTAGCCAGAGCGTATCTCGCTCATCCAGGAGAAACGGCCCCAGAAACTTGAGATTTCGAGCCTTGTCTGAAGCGTAGGGTAGGGCAGAGCGCAGGGCCTGAAAGATTGTGATGGGCATAGGGGGAAATAACCCTTTCGCCCAGGATCCCTCGCCGGGAGAAAAAGGTTTGCTCTCGCGGAAGAGCAGCACATCCATAGGCTCTAGGGCGTACCAGTACAGTTGAGTTTCAGACATAAGAATTACCTGCCTTGTGGAAATAAATCTTCGACACAGAAGGTGACCTCAGAGAAAGCCAAAGGAGAGAGGCAATCACGCTCTTTAACCACTTGCACTTCTTGATAAAAACCTTCCGCAAGGTGTGATAAAGAGCGCTCTCCTTGGCCTTGACATCAACAACCCAGTCATCCCAGATCCCGGCTTTAATAACTCCACCCGGTCGGCATCGGTCAGCACACCGTTTTCGATCATGTGATGGTAATCTTCAACTCTCCAGGGGTGAATATTTCGTAACTTGGCTTTGTCTTGTAACCGCATCTCGATCCTCTTACTTTGCCTCAATTTCCTGAGGTTTTTTGATCCAATCATCTCGTTGTTTTTTCTTGTCTATCCATAAAGGCTGAGAATCTCAAGAGATTACCCAAATCTCTAGGAGTGGTGCCCAGAGCCTCTGACTTGCCTTGAAACTCGAATGCCCAGCTTTCCCAGGCATTGATCCAGTTCACCAAAAGCTCCCGAACAGGTTCCAGCTTCTCAGCTCGGTCTAGTCGCGCCAAAATCGTGGTGGTGGCCAGCTTAAACAGCTTGTTATTTGCAGAGATCACACAGCGCAGCGGCAGTTCTTCGGCCAAACGATATAGCACTGGCCCCAGATCCAGTTCCGGCCCTTGCTTTAACCAGTCCCACCATTGCTCCAGCAGTTTCCCTTTCATGAGAGCTTCCAGGGTATTCCCGGATTGGTAAATGACCCGGAAGCAAAGACCATCCTTGCCAGGGATCTTCTTGGCTCGATGCTTCTCAGCTTCCCAGAGATTTTCCAGGACGGTGGGCAGAGGGATCCCTTTGTTGGCGATCACCACGCCGATGCTCATGGTGGCTCCTTCGCCCATGGTGAAAAGGGGACGATTGGGCAGGCCGGAGAGATCTTTACCCGGCTGGGGATGCCAAAATCCTCCTTCAAATCTGAACTCGTCTTTGGGATCCCGTTTCCCACACCAATTCCCACACCAAGCTGCGCGCAGGAAGAGGAGATATTCGGGCAGATCTTCTAAGGGCAAGAGAGCCATGACATCGTCTCCGCCACTGTAGACCACCCGACCACAGAAGCGTTTCTCCGTCAGGTAAGGAACCAGCCGATTGGAGAAATCCAACAAGGCCCGATTAAGCCCCACGTGGGTGGCTGGCCCCATGCGCTTTTTGACATTTTGCAGAAGCTGCTGCCACTCCAAGCCATTCTTCTTCAATTGATCGGCAACATCTTCAGGCAGGTAGGTCTCATAGGGGTGTAGCCTGGAGCCGCTGACATACTTGCCCATGTTGTCTCCATCCGCCAGTACAATCACCCACCAGTCGGAGGGACTGCCCCCGGTTAGACCCACCTGTCGATGGGCTTGATCCACGGCTTCTCGCAATAGGGCAATATCTTCAGGATCCTGGAGCCCCAGATCGTCCACCAGCCATCTGCTGGAAAACATCACTCCGTTGTAGGGTGCTTCTCCCCTCGTCCGCTGGGAGAGGGGTTGGGGATCAGGAATCATTTGCTCATCCGTCTTCGGCACCTGAAAAGGGCGGCGCGTCAGGGATCCAAATCGATCCCGATATTCCGGCAGAACTTGTCGGATCTGCTTCTCCAACACGTGCCAATACTGTTTCACCTTTTCGGGAGCATCATGGGCAAAGCGGGCTGCTGCAATGGAGCTGAGGTTGGGAAACCGGATCAGGTTTTCCAGATCGTCCTCTTCTTCGGCTACTCCCAGAGAGTTGGCAATGCCCCCATACTTCCAGGCCATGCGTTTGGTCAGTTCCACCGCGTTCAACATCTCCGAGCCATTGAAAAGCCCCGGATAAACTTCGGCCATCAGTTTCCAGAACATGCGCAGGGATCCCGCCGGTAGCCCTGCCCCTTCACAGAATCGATCCCGATAGAGCAGATTGGGGTGAACTGCACTGTACATGCCTGAGAGGGTAGACCGCTCCCCAGGGGCCACTGGGACCTGCCAGGTACGGGTATTTTTGATGGCCTGAATCGACTGGCCCAGACGCGCCTGCAAGCTGCCCCACCAGGTGCCCACATTCAAATTTCCGTAGGCTTTTTCTTCAGGGTTGGTCGGCAATTCAAATCGGCTTTGAGCTAGAGTTTGCTGGGATTCTTTCCAGGACTTGTAGTCGGGATCTTTAGTTTTGGCTTGCAAAGGCTTGTCGGGATCCCCCAGCGGAACCAGAGTCCAATAGCTTTCCCAAGTATGATCTAGCTGAGCCTCCCAAAGCTTATTCCATTCCCAATTGGGTTGGTGCTTCCATTTCTCAAACTCTCTTTCGTAGTTGATGTGGGATCCTTCGGTAGTTCCCATGGTTGGGGCAATTTTTTCCCATATTTCCGATCCTCTGTCATTGAGAGTTTGTACACATCTCTCACGAATATGATCTCGGACTTTAGTTCCAACCTCTTTCCAGATTTTGCGCATCTCCTGCGTGATTTTTTCTGCAAAGGCTTTGGCCTCTTCTCTGGGCACCAGAGCCGTGATCACGTTGGGAAATCCGGCAGTGCTTAGACTGGTGGACACGTGATCGTTGAATCGAGTTATGGGAGTGGATCCCTGGGCATCTCCATGGCAGTTATCAAGCCGGTCAATCTCTCGGAAATAGCACTCAAACTCCGGGAACTTCTTCAGGATCCAGGCATCGATGATCTCTTGACCCCACAGAGAAGGGGTAATCACGGCATCCGGCCCGTAGCGCTCAGCAATGAACCAGCAGAGGCGGGCACTCAGGTAGTGCAGCAGATAGGATCCAGACCAAAAGTCCAATAATTTCCTGGAAGATTTGATAAACTCTTGCACTGGAGAGAAGGTGAACAACATAAAGATCAGCGCGAGAGATCGGATCCGAGGGTTGCCACTCACGCGGGAACAAGGCCCCGGCCAGCGCCGAGACAATACTGTTGTGATCGTGGATGGGACAGTCTGGGATGCGAGTGTCGGCAGGCAACAAAAGAGCGGCGGGAGTGTTGATCCCAGTTTCTTGAACCACCAACTGGGGATAAAACCGCCAGAACCACCAGAAGGCTTTTTCCGGATCTGCATGGCGCACCTGCTCATAGGGGATGATCCGATTTTGAATCTCTTCCAGTTGTGCTTCGGTTAGCTGATTCCAAATCTGGATATCCTGCTTTTCTCCAGACAGAGGGTGACGCACTTCCACTTGGGTAAGCCCGCCCAGTTGCTCCGCATCTTTATAGATGTTTCTGATGGTCAATCGATCTGAGGCAGCAGCAATATGATCCGAAATCACCCCCTGATGAGACTGCCACCACTCCTCCAACTCCGCCCCGTGATGATACAACTCCGCCACCTGCTGCCAAGGGCCTTTGCCGTTTTTGTACTGATACAAAGACTTGAGCTGGGGATCGTGTAGCAGAGCAAACAGTTTTCGACGAAAATAGGCTGTTGTTTCCACCGATTTTTCCATTAGTTCCACTTCCTCCTGAACACTTGAACAACAGCATAAATGGGTACCTATATCCTGCTGCCACCGGTAACGCGAACGGCAAAATAGTTCATATTGCTAAACAACAAGGGATCCCGGCGGGGAGAGCACCCCTGGCCCACCCCAACTTTCCACCTTGGCCAGGGTGTGGTCGGTGAGGGGATAGAAACGAACGTGGTCTTCCGGCAAACGGAGACGAGGTTGAAGTCGGCGTTTCAAGTCTTGGTACTGATGCTGCTCCAGTCGGCATTCAAAGACGCTGTACTGAACCCGCCGGCCATAGCCTTCAAGCAAGTCAGAGACTTTCTTGCGTCGTTTGTTGTCGGGGATGTCGTAGGTGATGACGTAGAGCTGCATGTGGGATCCCCTCAGCGGATGAGGAACGGCAAGTAAACAGGGATCTGATCATTTACAAACTGCTTGTAGGTCTGCACCTGCCGGTTGATGACGGCCCAGCACAGTACCCCATGTGGGAAAGATAGGCGATGGGGATGTTGCGCTCTAGGCAACTCTGGATCAGTTGGGTTGTGACTTGGGCATGGCCAAAGATCAAAATCTGATCCAAGTGGGGCAATTGAGCCTGTTGAAGAACAGCTCCAGCCCGTTTGACAACCAGGCGTTCCTGGTCGAGGCTGAGGTAGCAATCCTGTTGGGACACATAGAGTGTTCTACCCATGAGGCCACTCCCAGAAGCCTAAAATTGAAGCTGAGGTGGGAACAAAACGGGGTCTTCTTCAAGTTAAAAGTCAGGCCCAAAAATGCTGTAAGGGAAGATGCGAATGGCGAAAAAGCAGAGCAGGGTTTCTGGTGTGGGATCCGTTCGTGACGGTGCGCTCCTGATGAAAGATCTGCAAACCCTGAGACACTACGGCATCCTTGGGGATCTGGTGTATCGTTGGGGCTACTATCTCGGCTCTAGCACCATGACCGAAGTGGAGTTCAACGCCGCCCTCAGCGAGGGGATCCCAAAGCCCAAGAGGTCTTTCAGGCCCAAAAGCCGCGGTTCGGTTGACGCAGACGAGACAGAGCAAATCAGGGCACTGAAGGTCTCACTCTGGCAAACGAGCAAAGCTGACCCCTCGGTAGTAGTAGGCCAAAATTTGGCGGTAAGTCCAGCCTCGGCGGGCCAATTCTTGGGCGCCCCACTGGCTCATGCCAATGCCATGCCCAAACTTGGGATAGGGGCTGACATCCGGTAAGCTCATCAAATAAGGGATCCCACTCACCCCGACGGTTTGGCCGCCGCTGCTGGCGCTGTACATGGCATTGACAAACTGACCCCCATACACCATGACCACACCACGGGTGGCTTGTGTTGCTTCCAGGGCGGCTGCCGACCGCTGGGAAAGCCCTCGGTACACCTGGGAGCGAGTATCGCTAAACACATCAAACCAACCGCGGGAGTTGCGATGGTAAAGAACGTAGCTGCGGGCTGCCACCGCTTGCGCCTTCAGGGCTTCTGGGAAGAACCGGGATCCCATTTCTGCATCCACCACACTGGCCACATAGTCTTCTAGATCCACGTAGTTGATGGCCATCACCAGGTTGTACCCGGTCAAGAGCACCTTGCCGGAGTACCAGCGGCCATTCACTGCCACCAGGCCACCCTCCTGAGGTTCGATGAACAGCACCGGGTCAACCACCCCATGCAGACGCACCCCTTGAGGGCTGGGCTGAGCCAAAAACCCTTGCATAGGGGGCAGATCTGCCAGCACCTCTCCCCGACCGTTGATCAGTTGGGCAGGGAGAGAAACGCCTACCACCAGAGGGGCAGTGGTATCGGCCAATTGCACTCGCACTGTCACCCCCCAGACAGACTCCACCCATCCCCAGAAGGCACTGACCACCAGGGATCCCATCAGGGCCAGCCAATGCCGCGCTTCCATAGCCCGTGCCCAGAGTTGCTTTTTGTACACCAACTCCAACTTAGGATAGGGCGAGTTTCCAGAAATGGGCCGGTTTGTCTGTAGAAACTGCAGAGGGCTTGAGTCTCAATTCAGGTGTGGATCAGGTGTGGAGCAGGGGGGATCTGATAGAGATATGAGACTATCTATGAACGGGATCCCGTCTCCGGGGGAGCGGGCTGACCCGGTGGCTCCAGGAGGTCGGGTTGCGGCTGTCCTCCAGACAACCCGAAAGGCTATCCGGCCCCAGGCCCAAGGCAAAGCGCAGCGAGTCCCCCGGTCGTCCATTGGAGAAGAAGAGAAAAGAACCCAAGGAAGCCAAGGAAAGAAGAGCCGCATAGCCAAACATGGCTCGATAGCCGGATCCCGCTGCTAAGGTGCCCAAAAGGGGCCCCGCCAGGCCAATGCCCAAATCAAACCCGCACATCACCAAGCTAAACAGGCGACCCCGCTCCGCCGGCTCCGAGCGATCGGCCACGAGGGCAGAGATGAGAGGGATCAAAGTCCCAAAACCGCAGCCTACCGCGACCCCAGCAGCCAGAAAAGCGCCGGTGCTGTTGGCAACAATCAGGATCCCCATTGCCAAGGCATAGGTGGCCAAGCTGAGGGAGATAAATGGCCCCCGCCCATAGCGATCGGAAGCGCGACCGGTGAGCAGGCGCACCCCAAAGCTGGCAAAGGCCACTGCCGTATAAAAAAGACCTGGATTCAGGGGAGCTCCGGCTTCTTGGATTAACAAGGCCACAAAGGTGGTCTGGGTGCCGAAGGCCAACCCCACCAAAAACATCACCCAAGCGAGGGAGCGCACCTTCGGGCTGCCCAGAAAGCTCCAGAAGGCCCCATCCATCGGCAGGGATCCCCAATGCCCACGTCGTTGTTCTCGAACCGATTGGGTGCAGAGAAAGCCCACCAACCCCAGCAGAGCAGAGAAGAGAAACGAAGGGCCATAGCCGGCAAACTCCTGCAAAAAGCCGCCCAAAGCAGGGCCAATGGCTGCGCCGATCGGATTGACCAAACTCATGTAGCCCAGGATCTCACCCCGTTTTTCTTCTGGGGCAAAATCCACCACCAAAGTCACATAGGCCGTGGCAAAAGCGGCGATGCTAACCCCATGAAAGGCTCGCACCAGCGCTACCCATGGGATCCAATCGGAGAGCCAGTATCCTATGGGGGCCATCCCCACCACCCCCATGCCGATAAGCAGCACGATCTGCCGGCTGTGGCCATCCGCCAGGCGACCCAACGCAGGGCGAAAGGCCAGCAACCCAATCGAAAAGGCCCCCATTACCCAGCCCACTTGCTGGCTGGTGCCACCGGCATCTCTGACGTAGAGAGGCAACGTGGGCAGCAGCGAGGATAAACTGGCCCAAAAGAGCAGCCCAGCCACAAACAAAATGCCCAAGTTGCGCCGCTGTGCCGGCTGCAGCTGCCCGAATACCCTCACGCCAACTCCTTATGCAAAATGGAACTCAAAGCGTTCTCCCAGAACCGCGCCCTAGGATAAGCCCACCTTCGCCGGATCCCTCAGCCCGAAATATTTAGGTGCTAACCTTTCTGATTGTAACCGTATGGTCTGGGGCTGGGAACCGGCCCTGCTCGCCTTTGCAGGCGCCTCCAGTCTGGGATAACAGCTAACCTCAAGTTACCTAGAGATGCGCTTTTTGGACTCCGACCCATGCCTGAACGATCGGATCCCCTCACTCGCAGCTTGATTGCCCTGATCCGGGGTTACCAGGTGGGTATTTCTCCTTGGCTGCCGCCTGCTTGTCGCTACTACCCCACCTGCTCCCAGTACACCTTGGAAGCGGTGCGGCGCTACGGTGCCCTACGTGGGGGTTGGCTGGGGCTCCGTCGCCTCTGTCGCTGTCATCCCTGGCACCCAGGGGGCTACGATCCAGTTCCCGATTTGCCGGGATCCGCGCCGACCCAGAAACCATTCCGCTAGCCGGACTCAGGAGACATTTAGGTCGATTGTGGGTAGCAGGCCACAACCTCGATTTCTACTCGGGCATTGAGGGGCAGGCGAGCCACCTGCACGCAAGAGCGGGCCGGAGCCGGATCGGTGGCAAAAAACTCTCGATAAACCTCGTTCATGGCCGCAAAGTCCTCCATATCGGCCAGGAAAACCGTTGTCTTCACCACATTGGCGAGAGTGGTGCCCCCCGCTTCCAGCACTGCCTGCACGTTCAGCAACGCCTGCCGAGTTTGAGAAACAATGTCCTCCCCCACCAGTTTGCCGGTTTTGGGATCCAGGCCCACCTGCCCGGCAGTAAACAGGAATGGCCCCAGAGCAGCAACACCCTGGCTGTAGGGGCCGACAGGAGCGGGGGCAGCTTCGGTTTGCACGCCACAAAGACATGGCCCAGGCCGATCCCGGTAGTGGCCGATCTCTGGCTGGGCCGGCTTCGTCTGCCCCATAGAGGTTTGCCCAACTCTGTCGCTACGCTACCACAGGTGGATTGCCGAAGAGCGGGGCTGAGAATGCCAAGATGAATTTCAAGATGAATTTGTTGATAGGGAGAGGGATCCATGCCTTTGATCAAGCTGCAAACGTCTGTGCAACCAGAAGCCGCCGCGGTAGGGGAACTGCTCAAGGTGCTGTCTGCTGCTCTATCTGAACAGTTGGGCAAGTCGGAAGCCTACGTGATGACTGCCTTTGAAGGTGGGATCCCGATGACCTTTGCCGGCAGTGGGGATCCCTGTTGCTACGTGGAAATCAAGAGTATCGGGCAATTTTCCGCCCAACAAACCCGAGCCATGAGCGAGTTTTTTTGCGGCACCATCGAGGCCCGATTGGGGATCCCCAAGAAGAGGATTTACATTGAGTTCAGCGATGCCAAAGGCTATCTTTGGGGATGGAACGGCACGACTTTCGGGTAAAGATACTTCCCCCACTCCAAGAGCTGTCTACTCTGGCTTGCCCTAGCTCGCCTCACAAGAACTTTGTAGGAGTTTAGCCAATGGAAGAGCTATCTCAACTCAACACAAATCCCCAAAAGCAGCGGATTTTGCTTAAGCTTGCTACCGGCTTGGGCTTGGCCATTTTTATCTTTTGGGTAGCCCATCGATTGGGATTTTTTGGAGTTATTCAAGACTGGCTCGCCGAAGCTCTGGCTTGGATTGAAAGCTTGGGGTTGCTGGGGCCAATCCTCTTCATTGCCATTTACATTGTAGCGACGGTGCTGCTTCTACCAGCCTCGGTGCTGACCTTGGGGGCAGGAGCTGTGTTCGGGGTGGTGGCCGGAACTGTGTACGTGCTGATCGGGGCAACCATTGGAGCGAATTTGGCCTTTTTCATCGGGCGCTACTTGGCGCGGGAACAGGTGGCGAAATGGATTGAGGGAAATGCCAAGTTTGCGGCCATCGATCGAGCGTTGGGACGTGAGGGATGGAAAATAGTCGGCCTGATTCGGCTGTCGCCTGCGTTTCCCTTCAATGTGCTCAACTACGCCCTAGGGCTGACCCAAATTTCTTTTCTGGATAACTTGCTGGGCACCGCTGGAATCGTGCCGGGCACTTTTATGTATGTGTACATCGGCTCGTTGGCGGGATCCCTGGCCGACATGGAAGGCGCGGAGTTGGATCCTCAGGCTCAAACCGCCCAATGGGTCGTTCGCCTCGTGGGGCTCATCGCCACCATAGCCGCTACCGTCTACATCACTCGCATTGCCCGCAAAGCCCTACAAGAAGCGGTGGAGCCTGCCTAGGGAATTGCATTTTAAACAAGAATGAAATCTGTTGCATTGCTTCCCAACTCCTCTCTCTCTGGGAGAAGGACTGGAGGTGGTCGCGGAAGCGGCGCGGAGCGTTTGGGCAGCAGTAGGAGTGTCTCAATCCAGTTTGAAATGACTATAAGTTGGCTCGGCGAGCTAGTGTGTAGAAAGCACCGGGTTGAGAACGCTCACCGTTGGGCAGAGGCTTAGCCGACAGCTTGACAGAGGGTTTCCTGCCTGATACATTTACGCTGAACACTGCTGAACATCACTGTTCA
>NZ_JANSIM010000104.1:0-5003 GCF_047502655.1 Synechococcus sp. R5-12
ACCCTACGGGTACAGTGCGGGGCTCCTGCGATTTCTAGCTGAGCTGACCAAGCGGCAGAAGGGAAATCTCACTTATTGTTAGCAGGCTGGCTGGGGAATCCTACTGGCGCTACCGTGGTTTTGGGTTGTGTTCACAGCGGGTCAGCAGCGGGCCGGCACAGCTTACTCTACCCAAAAAGGTGCACGTGGGATCTTCACCAAGTGCTGGGGTAAGCTACCCTGTCTGTTGAACTTATTCCGGCAGTCTGTCTGGGTGAAAGATGCTGAGATATCGGCATTAGCGGCCCAAAAGGTTCGGTTCCCAGATTGCCTCTGGGTCTACTTCAAGCTGTTCTGCCTCAATCCCTATGGTTTCCTCTGACCTCAAGCGCTGGCTGGATAACTTCCTGATTGCCGTTGTCTTTCTGGTGTTCGCCGGGTTTGTCTGGTTTGTCTTTTCCGTAACCGGGGCTTTTCTTGGGATCCCACTGGGCTACAAACTTTGGATGCGGCTCTGGCTGCCTTTGTTTCAGCCGGCTTTGGGGATCCTGATGGCCGGGGCGGTGGTGAGCGGAGTGTGGGGCTGGCTGGAGAAACGCCGCTCCCAATAATCGTGATCATCACCAGAACTGAAGATCCCGTGGCGCAGGGGAGCCCCAGACTGGCTCTATACTGGAAACGTATCTAAATGTTGAGCACCTGAGGCAGTCTGGCGTCGTGTTTGTTCTGTCCGGCTACGAGTATTTGCTGGTTTTTCTAATCGTCTGCTCTCTGCTGCCGGTTTTGGCTCTGGGGGCTTCTGCACTCTTGGCGCCAAAGCGGCGGGGATCCCTGCGGCGCAGCACTTACGAGTCGGGCATGGAGCCGTTTGGGCAAGCCTGGATCCAGTTCAACATTCGCTACTACATGTTCGCACTGGTCTTCGTCATTTTCGATGTAGAGACGGTGTTCCTCTATCCCTGGGCAGTGGCGTTTCACCGCTTGGGGCTGTTGGCCTTTGTGGAGGCCCTGATTTTCATCGCCATCCTTGTGGTGGGTCTTGTGTACGCCTGGAGAAAAGGAGCATTGGAATGGTCATGACGTCTGAGAAATCGCAAGTCTTGTTTCCGGGGGCTGCCCCCCAGGTGACTACCGACCTCTCCAACAACGTCGTTCTGACGACGGTGAACGACCTGTACAACTGGGCTAAGATGTCCAGCCTCTGGCCGCTGCTCTACGGCACCGCCTGCTGCTTCATCGAGTTTGCTGCCATGCTGGGATCCCGCTTTGACTTCGACCGGTTTGGCCTGTTGCCTCGTTCTTCGCCACGCACCGCTGATTTGATCATCACGGCAGGTACGGTCACCATGAAAATGGCGCCGGCGTTGGTCAAGCTCTACCAGCAAATGGCTGAGCCGAAGTACGTGATCGCCATGGGGGCTTGCACCATCAGCGGTGGCATGTTCAGCTCCGATTCCTACACGGCAGTGCGGGGGGTGGACAAGCTGATCCCGGTGGATGTGTACATTCCCGGCTGCCCTCCTCGTCCAGAAGCGATCATGGATGCCATTGTCAAGCTGCGCAAGAAGATCGCCGCCGAGGACATGCGGGAACGAGGCCGTCTGCAGCAAACCCACCGCTACTACACGGTTAAGCACAACCTCAAGCCTGTGCCGGAGATCATCACCGGCAAGTATCTGGAGAGCGAGACCCGCCAAGCTCCCCCGCCAGAGCTGGCTGCGGCCATTGGCTTGCCAGTGCCCCCGGCTTTGCAAACTGCCGACTTTAAGCAGGCGGAACAGCAGCTCAAAGCCTTGCAGGGAGGAGTGTGAGATGGCAGAGGAAAATGCCCAGGAAAAACAAGCACCGCCATCCGCAGGCGAGCAGTCGGAACCCTTGGTGACGTTGGAGCGGGGCCCGGTTTCCCAGTTTCTGGCCGACAACGGCTTCGAGCACCAGTATTTGGGGAGAGACGCAGCGGGGGTAGAGCTGTTGGAGGTGGAGCGGGACTTTCTCCTACCCTTGTGTACCGCCCTCTATGCCTACGGCTTTAACTACCTGGAGTGCCAGTGCGGGTATGACCTGGGGGCAGGGCAGCCACTGGTCAGCCTTTACCACCTGATCAAGCTGTCAGACGGGGCGGATCGCCCTCAGGAGGTGCGGCTCCAGGTAAAGTTGCCTCGCCAGGATCCACGGCTGCCTTCCGTATACTGGATTTGGAAGTCGGCGGATTGGCAGGAACGGGAAACCTACGACATGTACGGCATTGTTTTCGAGGGACACCCGAACCTGAAGCGGATTTTAATGCCGGAAGACTGGATAGGGTGGCCCCTGCGCAAGGACTACATCACGCCTGACTTCTATGAGCTGCAGGATGCCTACTGATTGGGGATCCCTGACTCGGTGAGCAGCGTTGAATAGGATGGGTTGAGATGTGGCCTTTTTTGCTCTTGGCAATCTACGCAGGAGGAGTTTGGTACTCGGCCCGCAAGGCGGATCGCATCTATTCGGGCTCCGGGAAGTGGCTGGTATCGGCCCTCTGGCCTGTGTTGTTGGTCTCAAACCGTCAGTTTCGCCAAAATTGGCGTCGTCCCCTGAACAAGTAAGTTGAGTGAGTCTGGATCCCTGGAATCCTCACCTGTGATCGCTCCTGAGCAACACCTACGCGACCCGAGTCTTTCTCTATCGACACCTCAGGCCACGCAGAAGTTGCGGGAGTTGATTGTCAGCCGCATTCGCGCTCAAGGACCGGTGACCTTTGCCCAGTTTATGGAGTGGGCTCTCTACGAGCCAGGGTTGGGCTATTACGAGCAGGGATCCCCGATTGGCCCCGACTACCTCACCTCTCCCCACCTGGCGGCGGACTTTGCCCAACTGTTGGCGGAGCAAATCCACCAGTTCTGGCACATTTTGGGATCCCCCCCTGACTTCAAGGTGATCGAGATGGGGGCGGGCAGCGGTCGCCTGGCCCAGGATTGGCTGACCTACGTGCGCTCCGCTAACCCCCCTTTTTGGCAGGCACTGGAATATGGGATCCTGGAGCGTTCTGCCCACCTGCGGCAGCTCCAACAGGAGCGATTGGCTCCTTTTGGGGAGAAGGTGCGCTGGTTGGATTGGGACGGGATCCCGGATAACTCAGTTACAGGCTGCTTTTTCTCCAATGAGCTGGTGGATGCTTTTCCGGTGCATCGGGTGCAGGTACAGGATGGGGCTTTGCGGGAAATCTATGTCGATTGCAGCGAGGCTGCAGAAGCCAACTTCCGGGAAGTGCTGGGGGATCTGTCCACTCCTGAGCTAAGAGAGTACTTCGCCCGTCTGGGGATCCCTGTAGAAACCTATCCGTCGGGCTACCAAACCGAGGTGAACCTAAAAGCCTTGGAGTGGCTGCAGCTCCTGGCCCGCAAGCTCCGGCGAGGCTACGTGCTCACCATCGATTATGGCCACACCGCCCAGCGCTACTACAGCCCCCACCGCGCCCAAGGTACGCTCCTGGCCTATCGACAGCACGGCAGCTACACGGATCCCTATGTTCGGGTGGGATCCCAGGATCTCACCGCTCATGTGGACTTTACGACCCTAGAGCAAGTGGGAGAATCTCTGGGGCTAAGATGCCTGGGGTTCACCCGGCAGAGCAACTTTTTGGTGAACCTGGGATTGACCGAGCGGCTGGCTGCCCTCAGCCAAATGGGGAGCTCGGTTGGCGGCGAAGCTGTGGATGTGGGCCAAGTTTTGCGGCGGCGATCCGCTCTTCATGCGCTGCTGGATCCCATGGGGTTGGGGGGCTTTGGAGTATTGGTGCAGGCTAAGGGCCTGACCCCCTCAGAATATGCTCATCCTCTGCGGGGCTTTGGCGAGCCAGAGCTGTGAACCGTTTCGGTGCTATTGGGATGAGATGTCTGCCCCTACCGGCTACCGTTGCCTTCCATCGATGCCAGTTCTGCCATTGCTCTGGCGCTATCTTCCAGGTTGTCGATTCGCTCCTCGAGGGTTGCAAAGACTTCGTCATATTTATCGGCCCATGCGACGCCGGCGGCAGTTTTGGTCATGCGGGCCAAGTTGAGAGATACGTCTGGAGATCCTTTTTTGGGAACGGATGGCCGTTCCGCGAAGTTGCCAGCAGCTGTTGAGGGATCAGCCTGGGTTAGGCGGGCAATATCTTGCTTGAGGAGATTCTGTTTTGATTGGAGTTGTTCCACCTTGGCTATGCCCTCTTTGAGGGACTGAATGAGCCTTTTTTTCTTGGCTTGTAAATCTCCAATCGAGGCTTTCAGGCTTTGCTCTTCTGCGCGTAACTGAGGAAGTCGTTCTTCTTGAGATTGGATCTGGATCTCTGTTTCAAAATGAAGCTGAGGAGTTTGAGCTTGCGAACGAGCCTCATCATAAGGTTGGGCAGCAGCCACCCCCTTCTGCTGGACTTTTGCCCAATCTTCAAGGGCAGCACGCAGGTTGGCCAGTTCGCTTTGCAGTTGCTGTAGGTCTGAAGGAGTGATTTCGTTTTGCTTCTGTCGATTTTCGAGGTGCTGCAGAAGCTGGATTTTGGCTTTGGCCTCGCTTCCAGATAGAGCAGAAGCCACATAGCCCGTCATCCCCGTAGCCAAACCTGCTGCTCCCGCCTGCCACAGGGATCCTCCCGCCCCAAGGCCACCAATAGCCACCGTAACTCCGGCCAACGCGGGAAAGGCAGTTATCCAAAGCTGGCGGCAGGAGAAAGGCAACATCATCGACCCCAGGGTGGAAGAGGAGATTGTCTTGAAGATTGTTTTGACCATAGGTAATGTTTGGGTAGGTTTTCTCTCACTCACAACTCCTCTTTTTTTAAGGAGAAAGGGGAGCTAGAACCAACACAAAGAACAAAGAACGCCTTAGAGACAATTTTACTGCACTATTTCACTGCACTTCAAGATGACTCTGGTGTACTGCTGAGGTTGCAGTTCTTTACGCCATCCCTCCAGTATGGCCACAACTACAAGTCAATCGCCACTCTAAACCTGCAAGAGCCACTTCAGCTAGAAATTGCAGGAGCCCCGCACTGTACCCGTAGGGTC
>NZ_JANSIM010000105.1:0-6590 GCF_047502655.1 Synechococcus sp. R5-12
GAACAGTGATGTTCAGCAGTGTTCAGCGTAAATGTATCAGTAGGGAGTATCCTCAACTTTAGGGCAACCCCCAGGCTCTGGCCCGCTCTGCCAGCCAGCCCTCAGCCCGCAAATTCTCCAGTTCTCGGCGCACCCGCAGCCGCAATTCGGCGTGCTGCAGCCCCTTGGGCATGGCAATGCCCAGCCCCACCGTTGCCAAGGGGGATCCCAGAAATTGAAACTGTGGCTCCGCAGCGCTTTCGCGACGGGGATGCTCTGCTAGCCACCCTGCCAGCACCGAGCGATCTGCTGCCCACCCCTGCACCGCCCCTTTCAGGAGCAGTTCCGCCCCTTCTCGGTAGGAATCGACAGGCACCAACTCCACCCCTGGCAGGTATCGATTCAGCAGGGGAATGGCGCTGGAACCGCGCAAGACTGCAACGCGACCGCCCCGCAAGTCCGACCAGCTTTCCCAGTTGTGGGAACGAGCCACAACCAAGCTGGGGCCATCCTGATAGTAAGCAGAAGTGAACTCCACCTGGCGCGCCCGATCCGGGGTAATGCCGATCTGAGCAATGGCCAAATCCACCTGGCCGTCAGCCAGCACCTGCAGCCGCTCTACATTCGAGACCGGCACCAACTCCACAGCCTCTGCCGAGCCCAACAGCCGGGATCCCAGCTCACAAGCCAGCTCGATCTCAAACCCCTGCAGATCCCCTTGGGGAGTGCGAAACCCCAGCGGCCTCAAGTTGTCTTTTATGGCAACGCGCAGCCGTCCAGAATCCACAATCTCCGGCCAAGGACGAGCCACAGTAGGGATCCCTCTCCCCAGGCAGGCGAGGGCCAGAATGGCTGCCAGGAAGGACTTCTGGATAGCCGTCGGAACCTCCTCAGGAGGCGCGAGACTGGCGCGCTGCCTCCACCACCTGGGTAAAGGCCTCTGGATCCAGGAAAGCCAAGCGGGCCAACATTTTGCGGTTGAGCTGGATATTGGCTTTTTTGAGACCATCGATGAACTCGTGGTAACGCAGGCCCTGGGCACGGGTGGCCGCGTTGATGCGGGTAATCCATAGGCGACGAAAATCCCGCTTCTTGCGGCGGCGATCCCGGTAGGCGCTGCGCAAAGCCTTCATCACCTGCTGGTTGGCGGTGCGGAACAGCTTTGAACCAGCTCCCCGAAAGCCTTTGGCCAGCTTGAGGATCTTTTTGCGGCGCTTGCGGGCGACATTGCCCCGTTTGACTCTCATGGCAGTAACTCAATAGGAACTTGAACAAACTCAAACTGAAGGGTAGAAGCACTCCGTCCTGCTAACGGGATCGGAACTGCTGTCGCCAATGCCAGCCCCTGAAATCTTCTTGCCGGCGCGAGCGGGATCCCGGCTAGTGGGTGTTGGGCAACATCAGGCGCACATTGACCACATCCCGCTTGTCCACCAGGGCCACACCGGCCAATTTGCGTTTGCGCTTGCTGGTTTTGTGCTCCAGCAAGTGGTTGTGCCCGGCCCTGCGACGCATAAACTTGCCGCTGCCGGTCAGGCGGAAGCGCTTGGCTGCTGCCTTGCGGGTTTTGATTTTGGGCATGATGACAACCCCAGAATATGCGGGGCCAGAGCTAAAGGTCACAGCTTTCTAGGATAAGCCATAGAAGAACAAGAGGGCAAATGCCAAGGTTCGTCCCGCTGAGGCAAGGGAAAGGGGTCGAGAAACTCTCAGGAGACTGAGTTTTGAGGCTCCAGCAGCAGCACTTGCCAGCGCAGCAAGCGTTGCAGTTGCTCAAAGCTCAGGGGCCACTCTAGGCCAGCCTGGATCTCTTGGACGGTGCGGATCCCGTCCACCTGTTGGAGAAAGGCGAAGGCTTCTTCGCTCAGGGAGATGGCTTCGTAAGCATAGTTGAAAATGCTCCGCCCCGGCCACAGGCCCAGACAGGGGCTGAGGTGGGCAATGGCTGATGCTACACTTTCCGGGCTTGTCCATTCCCAGCAGCGGATGGGGGGCTTGCCGAGAAACAGCTCGTAGTGGGCTACCACCGGATCCAGCAGCTCGATCAGGCGATAGCGTTCCGGTTCCGGCAGCTGAGCCGCCTGAGCCAGCAGGGCCTCGTCCTGGCCCAACACCCGCTCCAGCCGCCAAAACTCTGGGTTGGAAAAGCGCAGAAACTGCAGTCCAGAAGCCCGGATTAATTCAAACAGAGTCTCGATGGTGTAGTCCACTTCCTGGGGGTGCAGGTACATATCGGCGAAGCATTCGTCGTCCACGTTCTCGATGGCCCAGCGGGCCCGTTCTTGCTGCTGGATGCGGTTGGTTTCCGGCAAGATCTCGAAAAGGCGGCGGCCCACCTGGAGACCCCTCTGCAATTGCTCCGCCGAGGCAAGGGTCTGGTGTTCAGAACCCGTTACCAGCAGGCGGATGGCCTTTTGCATGAGGCGGATTTCGTGGCGGCCCAGCTCACCATACACAAACAGGTGCAAGAGCCCGCCGGGAGCCAATTTGCCGGCCAAAGCCTGCAGCCCCGCTAGCGGATCGGGCAGGTGGTGGAGCACGCCCACGCAGTTGATGAAGTCAAACTGCCCCGGCAGCTGGTCGATGTCGTAGACGTTGAGCTGGCGAAACTGCACCGGCGGTGCCTGGGAAGCCCGACAACGGGCCTCGGCAATCTCCAGGGCGCGGCTGCTCAGATCAAAGGCCCAAATTTCTGCGTTGGGGTTTTGGTGGGCAATGTATTCTGTTCCCACTCCCGAGCCACAGCCCGCATCCAGAATGCGCACCTTGCGCCGACCCGGATGGGATCCCGTACAAAAGGCATGGGCCTGGGGCCAACTCCAGCGCCAATTCCACCCTGGCGGGGGAACAGTGCCGATGGGCTGCGGGGGGAAGGGGTAGAGCTCGTAGAGCTGCCGCACTTGGTTGAGCACTTGTTCGGCGCTGGGGGAGTTGGGCTGCATGGGCTATCTGTTGGCTGGCTCGGTTACCAGCAAGACTATAGTGACAATATCCCTCCTAAAGCTCCTGCTGGGCCCACTGTCATGAAAGTGCTCCGCACCGCTAGCGCGAACGCTTCTGCTCATCCTCTACAGACCGGCCTCACCTTCGACTGGATCAGGCTGACGGCTGAGCTCAAAAAGATTCTGGATCCCCAGCGGGTGATCAGCAAGCCGGAGGAGCTGCTGGTTTACGAATGCGATGGGCTGGTCAGCTACCGGCAAAGGCCGGCGCTGGTGGTGCTGCCCCGCACAACAGAAGAGGTAGCGCAGGTGGTGAAGCTGTGCAGCCGCTACCAGGTGCCCTTCGTGGCGCGGGGATCCGGTACGGGCCTCTCAGGGGGAGCCCTGCCGGTGGAAAATAGCGTCGTCATCGCCACCACCCTGATGAAGCAGATCCTGGAAATCGATCTGGACAACCGCTGCATGGTGGTGCAGCCGGGGGTTATTAACACTTGGATTACCCAGGCCGTGGCCGCCCAAGGCTACTTTTATGCGCCGGATCCCTCTAGCCAGTCGGTTTGCTCCATCGGAGGTAATGTGGCGGAGAACTCCGGCGGTGTCCACTGCCTCAAGTACGGCGTAACAGCCAACCACATTCTCGGCCTGACGGTGGTGCTGCCGGATGGGGAGGTGGTGTGCTGGGGAGGCAAGATCCCGGAGATGCCCGGCTACGACTGGGTGGGGCTGTTTGTGGGATCCGAGGGCACCCTGGGCGTTGCCACCGAGATTACCCTGCGCTTGCTCAAGGCCCCGGCTCAAGTGCAGGTTTTGCTGGCAGACTTTGACAGTGTGGAAGCGGCGGGATCCACCGTCTCCGACATCATTGCTGCCGGGATCATCCCCGCCGGCCTGGAGATTATGGACAACTTCAGCATCAATGCCGTGGAGGATGTGGTGCAGTTGGGCTACTATCCGCGGGATGCGGCGGCCATTTTGTTGGTGGAGGTGGATGGGCTGGAACTGGAGGTGGAAGAAGCCAGCCAACAGGTGAGGGCGCTGTGCTTCAAAAATGGGGCGCGACAGGTGCAAGTCGCATCCGACCCGGAAGAGCGGGCGCGGGTGTGGAAAGGACGTAAGGCAGCATTTGCCGCCATGGGCAAGCTCAGCCCCAACTACTATGTTCAGGATGGGGTGATCCCCCGCAGCCAGCTAGCCTTTGTCTTGAAGGAAATCGAGCGCCTCAGCCGTGAGTACGGTTATCCGGTGGCCAATGTGTTTCACGCTGGCGACGGCAATCTGCACCCCTTGATCCTCTACGACGAGTCGGTGCCGGGATCCCTGGAGCAGGTGGAGAAACTGGGGGGCGAGATCCTTAAGCTCTGCGTGCGCTTGGGGGGCAGCATCTCCGGCGAACATGGCATCGGGGCAGACAAACGCTGCTACATGCCGGAAATGTTTACGCCTGCGGATCTGGAGAGCATGCAATGGGTGCGGCAGGTGTTCGACCCCCAGCACATCGCCAACCCCGGCAAGATCTTTCCCACCCCCCGCACCTGCGGTGAGTCAGCCCACGCCCACAGCCAACCAGAATGGCAAGGGATCCCAGTCTTTTGATTTTGAAAGTTTGAAGGTGCTCCGAACCGCTGGCGTGATGGGAATAGCCCTCAGGCTGGGATCAGCCAGCTTGGCGTTGCTGCTGCAGCTCGGCAAAGGCTCGACAGAAGTCTTCCTGTTGGATGACCAGGGTTTTGGCATCCACCGTCTCGGAAGTGGCGCGGTGGCGGCGGATGGCGGCAATGGCGGCGCGGTTGCTGAGCAGGGCCAGGTCGGCACCACTCCAACCTTCGGTCTGCTCGGCCCACCCCTGTAAGTCCACATCAGGCCCCAGGGGACGCTTGCGGTTGTGAACGGCCAAAATTTCCCGTCGCCCGCTGCGATCCGGCAGCTCCACGCTCAGGTGCAGCTCCAACCTGCCGGCCCGGGTGAGGGCGGGATCCAAACTGGCTTTGCGGTTGGTGGCGGCCACCACCAACACCCCCTGGCTGGGGCGGATCCCGTCCAGCTCTGCCAGCAGCTGCCCCAGAACGCGGTCGCTGACCCCACTATCCCCGGAGTAGCTTCCCCGCGCCGGGGCGAGGGTGTCGATCTCGTCGATGAAGATGACACAGGGGGCACATTGGCGGGCGCGGGCAAAAAGTTCCCGTACCGCCTGCTCGGAGGATCCCACCCATTTGCTCAACAGCTCCGGGCCGGAGACGGCAATGAAGTTAGCCTTGGCCTGGGAAGCGATGGCTTTGGCCAACAGGGTTTTGCCAGTGCCAGGGGGGCCGCTGAGGAGGATGCCCTTGGGCGCTTGGGCCTGAGCCTGCTCGTACAACTCAGGGTGCAGCAGGGATCCCTCGATGGCCTCTTGCAAAATCTGCTTGGCGTGCTCCAGGCCGCCAATTTGATCCCAGCTCACCTGCGGGGATTCAATCTCCACCGAGCGCAGCACCGCCGGCTTCACCTGTTGCAGAGCCTGTTGAAAATCCGCTGCGGTTACCGTCAGGGACTCGGGGATGGGGGATCCCAAATCGGGCACCTGCCGCCGCAAAGCCGCATAGGCTGCTGCCTGGCACAGGCCCCGCAGATCTGCCCCCACAAAGCCCAGCGTCTGATCCGCCAGGCTGTCCAGATCCACATCCTCCGCCAAGGGCATGCCGCGGGTGTGGATGGCCAGGATCTCCCGCCGCCCCTCCCGGTCCGGCACCTTGAAGATCACCTCCCGATCAAAGCGCCCCGGTCGCCGCAGAGCCGGATCCAGAGCCTCGGGCCGGTTGGTGGCTGCCAGCACCACGATCCCCTTTTGGGCCACAAACCCGTCCATCAGCCCCAGCATCTGGGCCACCAGGCGTTTTTCCACCTCCCCCTCGACAGTGGCGCGGTTGGGCACTAGGGCATCGATTTCGTCAATAAACACCAGACAGGGAGCCGATTTGGCTGCCTTTTCAAACAGTTGCCGCAGGCGCGCCTCCGCCTCGCCGTAGTACTTGCCGATCAGCTCCGGGCCGACAATGGCGATGTAGTTCACCCCCAGGCTCTCGGCCAGGGCGCGGGCCGTCAGGGTTTTGCCGGTGCCGGGGGGGCCTACCAACAACACGCCGCGGGGCGGATCCAACCCCAGCTTGGCCAGCAGATCGGGCCGCTTGAGGGGGATCTCCACCATCTCCCGCAGCGCTTGGAGCTGTTCCCTCAGTCCCCCCACATCCTTGAGGCGTGGCCCAGCCCAAGACTCTGGGCGGTCGGCAGAAGTTGCTGGCGGGTCGGGCACAGCGGCCTTGGACGGTTCCTGGAAGCGAACCGCAGACATCACTTGGGGCTCGCTGCTCCAGGGGGGATCCCCCGTTTGGGCAGGGCTGCGGCGGCGGGGGATGGAGCCGGAAGGGGGAATAGAACTGCCCAGAGGACGGGCCTGGATGCGGACTTCGGTTCGCAGCTCTCCACTTTGCTTTTTCTCGTCCAGCTTCTGAGCCAGCTCGATCAACTGCTCAATGCCCTGTACAAAGTCACTTAAATTGGCCATAGCCGGGATTTTCCATCCACACAAGTTATCTGCAAATTGACCCGCCAGAGGTGCTAACTCATCCCCTGCCTGGCCAGCTCAGGTGAGGAGAGCATGACTCTAGTCAATAATAAGCTCAACTATACTGA
>NZ_JANSIM010000106.1:0-8448 GCF_047502655.1 Synechococcus sp. R5-12
TGAGTTCCCTGAAGAAGTCCTCCCCCGCGGCAATGCGCTCTAAACCCACTGAGCTCGCTCGACTTTAGCTGCGGTAGATCCCTAGAGATCTGCTCTGTGAGGATGAGCGCTTGCCCAAGGGATCCCCTGCCGCGGATCCCAGTGGACAGGGAGCCCAACGGCAGGCGCTCGCGTTAACTAAACTTTTTTTGGTGTCTCTTGTTCCTGACTATCATTGGAGGTTGGTCTCTGTGACCTCGACAACATTTGGTTCTGCAGTGGTGCAAGATCGCACCCAAGGCGGATTTGCCTGGTGGGCTGGGAATGCCCGCTTGATTAATCTCTCCGGTCGGCTTTTGGGCGCCCATGTGGCCCACGCTGGCCTGATCGTCTTCTGGGCGGGAGCGATGCTGCTGTTTGAGGTGGCTCACTTCACGCCGGATCGGCCTATGTATGAGCAGGGCCTGATCCTGATGCCCCACGTGGCCACTCTGGGCTGGGGGGTTGGCCCGGGGGGCGAGGTGATTGACACCTATCCCTACTTTGTCATCGGGGTGCTGCACCTGATCTCCAGCGCCGTGCTGGGGTTGGGGGGCATTTATCACGCCATTCGCGGCCCAGAAACTCTGGAGCAGTCTTTCCCCTTCTTCGGCTACGACTGGAAAGACAAGAACAAGATGACCACCATCCTGGGGATCCACCTGATCCTGTTGGGGTTGGGGGCTTTCCTATTGGTGGCCAAGGCCATGTGGTTTGGCGGTGTCTATGACACCTGGGCTCCAGGGGGTGGCGATGTGCGGGTAATTACCAACCCCACCTTGAACCCCGCTGTGATCTTCGGCTACTTGTTCAAATCTCCCTTTGGTGGGGAAGGCTGGATCATCAGCGTTGACAACATGGAGGATGTGATCGGTGGCCACATTTACATCGGCATTATCTGCATTGCCGGTGGGATTTGGCACATCCTCACCAAGCCCTTCGGTTGGGCCCGCCGCGCCTTCATCTGGTCTGGGGAGGCCTATCTCTCCTACAGCTTGGCGGCGGTTTCCCTGATGAGCTTCATTGCCACTTGCTACATTTGGTTCAACAACACCGTCTACCCCAGCGAGTTCTACGGCCCCACTGGCCCAGAAGCCTCGCAAGCGCAAGCCCTCACCTTCATCGTGCGCGACCAGCGCCTGGGGGCGAACATTGGCCAAGCCCAAGGTCCCACCGGTCTGGGTAAATACCTGATGCGCTCCCCCACGGGCGAGATCATCTTCGGCGGCGAGACGATGCGCTTCTGGGATGTGCGGGCTCCCTGGAAAGAGCCGCTGCTGGGCCCCAATGGGTTGGATCTGGATAAGCTGAAAAACGACATTCAGCCCTGGCAAGCCCGCCGTGCAGTGGAGTACATGACCCATGCGCCGCTGGGATCCCTGAACTCGGTGGGTGGTGTGGCTACCGAGATCAACACGGTGAACTTCACCAGCCCGCGCACCTGGTTGGCTGCTCACAACTTCATCTTCGGCTTCCTGTTCTTCGTGGGTCACCTGTGGCATGCCGGTCGCGCCCGCGCCGCTGCTGCCGGTTTTGAGAAAGGGATCAACCGCGAGAACGAGCCGGTTTACCGGATGAAGCCGATCCGCTAACTTTGGGTTAGCACAACGGTCTCAATGGTTTGGCTTGGCCCCCATACCGGGGGCCTTTTTTTGGGCATCCCCCCCTCAAGGATTGGCAGAAAGAGAGCCTGGGGTGGAAACTGAAGAGCGCTGAGTCATCAGAGCAGATGCACAAGATCCCTGTTACCGTCATCACCGGATTTCTGGGATCCGGCAAGACCACGGTGATCCGTCACCTTTTGCTCAACAACCAGGGCCGCCGCATTGCCGTGTTGGTTAACGAGTTTGGCGAAGTGGGCATCGACGGCGAGTTGCTGCGGGATTGCCAACTGTGTGAGGGGGAGGGATCCATCCCCATTCTGGAGCTGGCCAACGGCTGTCTCTGCTGCACGGTGCAGGAGGAGTTTTTGCCCACCATGGAAGCTCTGTTGCAGCGGCGGGCGGAGCTAGACTGCATTTTGATTGAAACCTCAGGACTGGCCTTGCCCAAGCCGCTCGTGCAGGCTTTCCGCTGGCCCACCATTCGTACAGGCGCCACGGTGGATGCGGTGATTACGGTGGTGGATGGTCAGGCTCTGGCCTCCGGGCAACTGGTGGGGGATCCGGCGGCCCTGGAGGCGCAGCGGCAGGCTGACGAAAGTTTGGACCATGAGACTCCGCTTGAGGAATTGTTTGAGGATCAGTTGAGTTGTGCCGATTTGGTGGTGCTCACCAAGGTGGATCAGATCTCTTCTGAGCAACAGGCGCAAGTGGAAAGCTGGCTGCGCCGGCGGTTGCCCCCTGGGATCCAAATTCTCCCCTGTGAGCGGGGCCAGGTCTCCCCAGAAGTGCTCTTGGGCTTTAATGCAGCGGTGGAAGACCAGCTCGAGCGCCGCCCCAGCCACCACGATCACGGGGAGGAGCATGAGCACGAAGCTTTTGAGTCTTTCTACCTCAGCTTGGAGGGAGGTTATGAGCCGGGATCCCTGGTGGCTCAGCTACGCCAGTTGGCCCAAGAGGAATGTCTTTACCGGATAAAAGGGTTTGTGGCCGTTCCCCACAAGCCGATGCGCCTGGTGCTGCAGGGGGTGGGATCCCGATTTGAAACCTACTACGACCGCCCCTGGCGACCCCAGGAGCCGCGCTTGACCCGACTGGTGCTGATTGGGCAAAACCTCAACCGCGAGCGCATTGCCGCCCAGCTCCAGGCCTTGGCCATCAGAGAAACGGTGGCCCCCACCGGCTGATCCCTGTCGGAGGCGAGTGGGATCCCTTAGGTCCTCGGCTCTCATCCCCCCGTCCCAGAGGGAAAGGAAGTAGCGTCCAGTTCTACTGTTACTCAAAGGTGGTCTAGAGGTAGGTATCCAAAAGAGAGGCCACGGTGGGGAAGTGGCAGCGCAAACCCAGGGTTTCTGGGGAAATGGCCGGGTAAACAAAATGGCGCTGGCGCAGACAGAACTCATCCCAGGCTGAAAGCCGCACCCGAAATAGAAAGGCCAAGCCGCGAACGAGAGCCGGGGGCAGAGGCACTCGGAAATAGATCCGTTTTTTGAAATAAGCACACATCTGTTCCACACATTCATCCCAGGAGAGGGGGGGATTGCCCAACACCCAATCGCCGCCACCAGGCAGATGGGCCACCCAATAGGCCACCATCTCGGCCACATCGGCAGCGTGGATAAAGTGGAAGCTGGCATCCACCCGCAAAAAGCGGATCAGATCCAGCCAGCGGAGAACGTCCTTGAGGCCGGCAGTGATGTGGGAGTAGGGGTGGTGGGGGCTGCCGCCAAAGAGCAGGGTGGGATAAAGGGTGAGCAGGCGCTCCGGCCAGAAGCCGCTTTCCTGCCGCCGCAGCAGCATCTCGTACTTGCTGCGGATGTAGTCGGTGCCGGCCCGTCCGGCAATGGCCAAAGGCTCCAGGTCCTGGTTCAAAAGGCTGGCCGTGGAAAAGTAGATCACCTGCTGACAGCGCTCCGGATCCAACAACTGAAAGAGCTCCAGGGTGTGGGTAACATTCACGGCCCAAGCCAGGGCGGGATCCCCCCAAGCTGCCGCCATGTGGATCAGCCCGTCCATCTGCCGTAGCAGGGCAGCCTGTTCCCGGATGCGCAGGAGATCGCCGGGTACTAGGGTGATAGGGGCGGGCAGCCGTTCCAGGGGCAGCCGTAGGCGGCTGGTCTCGCGGATGAGAACGTACAGGTGGTAGGCGGGCCGCTCCGGAAACTCGGGATCCCTTTGCTGGGCCAGGCGCTCCAACACATAGTGCCCCAGGCAGCCGCTAGCGCCGGTAAGAAACAGGTTTCGCAAGAGGTCTTCCCAACGGGACTCGATGAAAAAAGCTTCTGACTAGTGTACCGCTTCAGCTTCTGTCTGCCGGACTGCCTGAGCCCTCAATTCCCCTGCAAGAGAGCCGCTCGACTTGGCAAACCCCACACTGGAAATCTGGCCGCAAGGATGTCAGCATAGTTCGACAAGAATCCAACTCAAAGAGCATATCCGAATATCCATCTGCATCTGTGGCTGTAACCTCCTCTCCGCCTTCCCGTTCCCGCGCTTTTGGCCTTTGGCCGCCGCTGGCCTTGGTTTTGCAGCGGCTGACCCAAGCGGTGCCGGTGCTGCTGTTGATCACGGTGCTCAGCTTTTTGCTCTTGCAGCTGGCCCCCGGAGATTTTTTGGATCCCTTGCGGGCGGATCCCAGTGTCAGCCAGGAGTTTATTGCCCAAGAGGAAGCGCGGCTGGGGTTTGATAAGCCCTTGGTTTGGCAGTATTTGACCTGGCTGGGCAACCTGCTGCAAGGGGATTTCGGGGTGAGCTACACCTATCGCGTGCCGGTAGCACAGCTCATCCTCTCCCGCGCCGGCGCTACCTTGCTGTTGGCGGTGTCCTCTGTGGTGCTGACTTGGCTGGTCGCCATTCCCCTAGGGATCCTGGGGGCGCTGCGGCAGAACACCCCCCTGGATCGGGCGTTGCAGTTGCTCAGCTACCTGGGCCAGGCCATGCCCAGCTTCGTGCTGGCCATTTTGCTGCTAATTGTGGCCCAAAACGTGAGCTGGCTGCCGGTAGGGGGGATGACCAGTGTTTATTTTGCCGAGCTTAGTTTGGGGGAAAAGTTGCTGGATCTGGGCCGCCACCTGCTCCTGCCCACGCTGGCCCTGAGCATCACCAGCTTTGCCGGGCTGCAGCGGATTACGCGCGGCAATTTCTTGGATGTGCTGCGGCAGGAATACATCCAGGCGGCGCGGGCCCGTGGGATCCCAGAGTGGCGGGTGATCTGGTTGCACGCGCTGCGCAACGCCGTCAACCCCTTGATCACGATCTTGGGCTTTGAGTTTGCCAATCTGCTCAGCGGCTCTTTTATTGCCGAGTTTTTCTTCAATTGGCCGGGGCTGGGCAAGCTGCTCTTGGAGGCTGTTCAAAGTTTCGACATCAATGTGGTGATGGCGGGGCTTCTGCTGGGGGCCGTGATGCTCATTCTGGGCAATTTGTTGGCCGATTTGCTCCTGATGTGGGTGGATCCCCGGATCCGACCCGACTCACTGCTGTAGTTAACCATTGCTGCTACGGATCCCTCAAACAGGCGGCTCAATTGTGGAGACAATATCCCGAATCACCGCCTCAGCCTCTTGCCGTCGGTTGCCGGCCATCTCTCCCGACCCGGCCAGAGAAACCCGATGGGTCAGTACCGGCACGAACAGTGCTTGCAGATCTTCTGGTAGACAAAAGCTGCGCCCTTTCACCAGCGCCTGAGCCCGTGCTGCCCGCGCCAAGGCCAGGGCTCCACGGGTGGATACCCCCGCCCGCAGCAGCTTGGACACGCGAGTGGCCTGCACCACCTGCAGAAGATAGTCCGCCAGGGATCCATCCAAATACACCTGATCCACCGCCGACTGAATCTCTCGCAACTCCATCAGGGAGAGAACCGGCTGCAGAGCATCCACCGGCTCGGCCTGTTGCCGTTGCAAGAGTAAAGCTCGCTCTACCTCAGGGCTGGGGTAGCCAATCGACAGCCGTACCAAAAACCGATCCAACTGGCTTTCTGGGAGGGGATAGGTGCCGTGGTACTCCAAAGGATTTTGGGTGGCCAACACCATAAATGGGCTGGGCAGCGGGTAGGTGCGATCGTCCAGCGAAACCTGCTTTTCCGCCATTGCCTCCAGCAGGGCACTTTGGGTGCGGGGCGAGGTGCGATTGATTTCATCCGCCAAGACCACGTGGGCAAAAATGGGGCCGGGACGAAATTCAAAATCCCCTTTTTCTTTGTTGAAAAGGGTGAGGCCAAGGATATCTGTCGGCAATAGGTCGCTGGTAAATTGAATCCGCTGAAACTTGGCTCCCAAACTGTGGGCGATGGCCCGCGCCAAAGTGGTCTTGCCTACACCGGGCACATCTTCAAGCAAAACATGACCTTCCGCAACCAAGGCCGTGACCACCGCCTGCACCACCTGCGATTTGCCCTGAAACACGGATTCGATATTGGCAATCAGCTTGCCAATCTGTTGGTGCAAGGTTTGTAATCGCTCCGCTGGGATCCGTGCTGAACCAGACCGGCTGCCGACACTCGCCATAAACCATTCCCAAAGGGGCCTATTCCACCTTACAGGCTGGATCCCATTGCCAGCTCAGGGCGGGATCCCGCTAAACCCCACTAAAAAACCGGAGTATCATAGACCTAAGCCCTCCACAAGGATGGATATCTTGGAACTGTCTTGCAAAAGTGAATATGCTCTCCTGGCCCTTCTGGAATTGGCCCAGCACTACAGCGATGGCCAGGTGCTGCAGATTAAAGAAATTGCGGCTCATCAGTCCATACCCGACCGCTACTTGGAGCAATTGCTGGCCACCTTGCGCAGACAGGGGTTGGTGCGCAGCCAACGGGGATCCAAGGGAGGCTACTTCCTGGCCCGAGCACCCTGGCAGATCTCGCTGCTGGATGTTATCCAGGCCATCGAGGGGGAAGATCTCAGCCGCTCCCGCGACTTGCCCTCGGGCGATCTCACCCCAGAGCGGGAAGTGCTCCTGAAGGCCTGGCAAGATGCCCAAGCTGCGGCGGTAGCCATTCTCCAGAAGACCACCCTACAAGACCTCTGCGACCGGCAGGCACAACAGCAACAAGCTCGGCTTATGTACTACATTTAAGCCAGAGGCTGGGATCCTTGGAAGGTTTTGGGTTATCCTGAAACCCATTGCTTTTCGAATTGAGCCCTTCCATGACCGTTCGCTCTTCTCGCTCTCAGGCTGCCGATACGTTTTCCGCGGAAGATTTTGCCCAGGCTTTAGACAAGCAAAACCTCAGCTTTCAACCGGGGCAGGTGGTGCAAGGCCGCATCTTCCAACATCAGAACGATGGCGCTCTGGTGGATATTGGCGGCAAATCCCCGGCCTTTTTGCCCCTCAAGGAAGCAGGGATCCGCCCAGGGGAAGATTTGAGTGCGCTCTTTCCTTTAAAGACAGAAGCCGAGTTTCTCATCCTGCGGGAAGATGCAGAAGGACAAATTGTGCTCTCGGCGCGGCGGCTGAGGCTGAAGCGGCTTTGGGAAGAGCTGGCCCAGAAGCAAGCCAACGGCCAGACGGTAACCGTTCCGGTGATCGCCACCAACAAAGGGGGGGTGGTGGTGGATGTGCAGGGGCTGCGCGGCTTCATTCCCCGCTCCCACCTCAGCCAACGAGAAAGTCTGGAGGAGTTGGTGGGGCAATCCTTGACAGCAAGCTTTATCGAGGTGAACCCAGAAGCCAACAAGCTGGTGCTCTCCCAAAGGGCGGCTGTAAAGTCCGAGAACCTGAGCCGCTACACCAGTGGCCAAGTGGTGGAAGGCAAAGTCAGCGGACTAAAACCCTTCGGTGTGTTTGTGGACTTGGAAGAAGGGGTAACCGGGCTGTTGCACATCAAGCAGGTCAGCCAAAGTTTTGTAGCCTCGCTACCGGATTTGTTCAAACCAGGCCAACGCATCAAAGCTGTTGTCATCGATGTGGATGAGGCCAAGGGACGGATGGCCCTCTCCCTGCGGGTGCTGGAAAAGCATCCGGGCGAGGTGCTGGAGCAGCTGGACAGGGTTATGGAGGAGGCCGAAGAGCGGGCCGGTAAACTCAAGGGGAGAATAACATCCGACGGCCAAGTCATCTGATCCCATCTCTGCCTCGAGTTCGGATGCAAAACCTGCAGAGGGAAAGCAAGACGCCTTACGGCAATCAGAGGAAAATCACCTCGACTGCCTGGGCATGGGCCCGGTGGACGTCCGTGCTCAACGCCTTACGGCAATCAGAGGAAAATCACGAGCGGAGTCGCCGTCCCTTGGGCGGTCTACCAGTCGTGCTCAACGCCTTACGGCAATCAGAGGAAAATCACTGGAAGCCCACTTCTGTCGTGTCAGGCACTGCCCGTGCTCAACGCCTTACGGCAATCAGAGGAAAATCACTTTAATCCCACCTCCGATTATGGTCGGAAGTCCGCGTGCTCAACGCCTTACGGCAATCAGAGGAAAATCACTCAATGCGCTGGCCCATCTCAGGCAGTGTCAAGACTTTGTGCTCAACGCCTTACGGCAATCAGAGGAAAATCACACGGTTACGGTATCAGCCGTGCCAATCGATTCAGGGCGTGCTCAACGCCTTACGGCAATCAGAGGAAAATCACCAAAACCGGTCAGAACACTGGCAATTGAGGTGTGGAGTGCTCAACGCCTTACGGCAATCAGAGGAAAATCACACATAGGCGTAACGGGCCCAAGGCGGCTAACCCCAGAAGTGCTCAACGCCTTACGGCAATCAGAGGAAAATCACGTGCAGTGCCGGGTCAAATCTACGTCTGCCGGGTAAGTGCTCAACGCCTTACGGCAATCAGAGGAAAATCACTCTTATGACCACCAATTCTAACCCAACTTCCAACCCGTGC
>NZ_JANSIM010000107.1:0-4424 GCF_047502655.1 Synechococcus sp. R5-12
AGTTGAAATAGATGGTAATAAAAACCACGACTGCTATCAGCCCTTGCCGCGTGGTAGGGCGCTCAAGGGGATCCCTGGCCAAGACCGGCGGCTGATACAATAGCTGCCCAGGGATCCAAACCAAAGATCTCTAGATCTCTGCTTTTCCAACAGGATTTCCCCACAAGCCCGATGGCAGGCCCGATCCGAGTGGTGGGTAGCTTGAACATGGATTTGGTGGTGCAGGTGCCCCATCATCCCGGCCCTGGGGAAACGGTGCTGGGATCCGACTACGCCACCTACCCTGGCGGTAAGGGAGCCAATCAAGCGGTGGCAGCGGCGCGGGCGGGAGCCCAGGTGGAAATGTGGGGAGCGGTGGGATCCGATGAGTTTGGGCGTCTGCTCCAAGAGAACCTGGAGCACAACGGCGTGGATACCCGCCACCTGAGGCAGTTGGAGGGGCCCAGCGGCATCGCTCTGATCACTGTGGATCCAGCAGGGCAAAACCGGATTGTGGTCAGCCCCGGCGCTAACGGTCGCTACACCCCCGCCCAGCTGCCTCCTTGGACGCCGGCAGCGATGGTTCTGCTGCAACTGGAAATCCCCCTGGCCACGGTGCAGGCGGTGGCAGAGCAAGCCTTTGCCCAAGGGATCCCGATTTTGCTCAACCCTGCGCCCATCGTGCCATTGCCAGGATCCCTGTTGCGCCAGGTTCGCTACTTGGTGCTCAACGAAACCGAAGCGGCTGCCCTTGCCCAATCCCCTGTGGAGACGCCGGAACAAGCCCAAAAGGTGGCTCAAGAACTGCAGAAACACGGGATCCCAGCCGTTATCCTTACCTTGGGAGGGGCAGGGCTGGTCTGGGCAGATGGGGAAGAAAGTGGCCATTGGCCAGCTCATCCTGTGGAAGTGGTGGATACCACCGCTGCCGGAGATGGGTTTTGTGGGGCCTTAGCTGCTTGTTTGGCTGCCGGGGGATCCCTGAGGGAAGCCCTGCGTTTTGCCAATGCCGCCGCTGCTTTGGCCGTAACCCGTGCGGGAGCCCAACCTAGCTTGCCCCAGCGCTCTGAGATTGAGGCATTTTTGGCCTCTGCCGTAGAAACAGCTTAGACTGCCGCTTGTCAAAAGTTTTTAACATCTGCGGTGGAGAAGTTCATGAGCCGTCTGCGTGGGTGCTAGGGGAAACCGCACCGTCCATAGGACGAGAGCGGGACGAACTCCTTTTCCTGAGCCGCTACTCATCGCCGGTGGAGGGGATCCCTTGCTCCTTTTGAGTACTGCTCAATAGTGCCTTGCCTTCCCTTGTGGGTGTTTTTAGAGTTAGGAAGTGAAAAGAAAGTATTCGGTAACTCTGATAAAGGCCTGTGAGTACCCTCCTTGCTGAAGATGACGCTCTTTACCGTCAGCATGTCCATAGCCTACTGACGCAACATTTGCCTGAGTTCGGCCCGGTATACATGGCCTCGAATGGCCGAGAGGCGTTGGAACTTTACCGTCAGCACCACCCCAACTTTGTGTTGATGGACATTCGCATGCCTGAGATGACCGGGATCGAGGTAGCGCGGCAGGTTTGGTCAGAGTGCCCCAGCACGCGCATCATTTTTTGGTCGCATTTTGCCGATGAAGTCTATGTGCGGGAGCTGCACAAGATCGTGCCTCCGCAAACTGTCTATGGCTACCTTTTGAAAAATTGCACCGATGAAAAATTGGTCAGCGCCATCCAAGCGGTGGTGCAGGATGAGCAATGCGTGATCGACCGAGAGGTGCGCGGAGTCGATTCCCGTTCACAAAACAAAATTACCGGTCTCAGCGACGCCGAGTACGAAGTGTTGATCGACATTGCCCTCGGCCTCACCGACCAAGCCATTGCTGCACGGCGCTTTTTGTCCCGCCGAGGGGTAACCAACCGTCTGCGCAACCTCTACGACAAACTAGAGGTGAGCAACGACCAAATTGAGAGCGACGAGTGGGGAACCACCTTCAGCTTGCGGGCGCGAGCCATCCGCCTTGCTTTCAAACGGGGGTTGATCAACGCCCAACTGCTGGATGAGGAGGAAGTGCATTTGGATCACTGGCTCAGCCGCTACCGACTGGATCCGCTGGACTAGAGAGGGGGTGTTCGAGCCGTCATCGCTCTTGGCAAGCACTTGTAGTCAATTCCCTTGCCAGCGACCAAGGAGACTTGGGCTCAATGGCTGGCCACCCCGCCAAAGAACTGGGATCAAAGCTCCCTCGTACCGCTATGGAGAAGCAAGCCGGCAGTGTGGGGGGTCGCTAGCGGAAAATCATCTCGGCAACCGCCTCAAAGCCGGCATCCAACAGCCGATCCAAGACCGACTGGGCCTGGCTGCGACTGTCGTACAGGCCCGCCTGCAACACTGTTCTGCCGTTGAAAACCGTTTCCACCGCCTCGGGGATGAGCTGCCGCAATCGGTTCAAGTCATCGCTGCTCTTGGGGGTCACCAACACGCGAAATTGGGTTGCCGAGCCCACAGCAGCCACAGGGGGGGCAACTGGAGTTGTAGTGGGAGCAGAGGGAGTGGCCGGGATCCCTGCCGATGAGCGACGGGCCGGCGGGGGCAGAAGGGTGGTGATATCTGTGAGGGGAGCCGAGGGTGGCCTGGGAACAGGAGCTGCGGGGGCAGGGCCAGCCGGCTGAGCAGGTGCGGTAGAGCCATCTGGCGTGAAGGGGACGGCAACAAACTCCTGCGCTTGGGGTTGAGTGTCCGCCGGCTGGGCAGGAACGTTGGGCAAAACGCGCCCCCCCGATCCCGATAGAGAGGCAACTGGGCTGGGATCCGTCGATTGCGGCACCGTCACAACCGGTAAGGTGGAGGGGGTCTCAGCGGCTGGCCGGGGATCCCTGGGAGTAGCCGGCTGGGCCGGAGCGCTGGGCAGAGCCAAAGTGCCAGGGGCAATGGGGCGGGGAGCGCTGTCGGGAAGGGCGGCAACGGTGGTTTGACCGGACAGATCCAGATCCCCTTTGACCTGGCCCCGCAGTTGGTTGCCGTTGGCATTGAGGCGCAGGCCGCGGGTGGCGTTGTTGATATCGTATTGGCCGTTGCCCTCAAAGATGTTGTTGCCGGGATCCGTGGCCGTGCCCAAATCCGGCTGGGCAGTGGTGATGGCGGTGAGGCCGGTCTCCAAGTTCTGGGCGATGAGATTGTTGCGCAGGATGGGCCTGGAGCTGCCCCCGACGATCACGCCGGTACGGTTCTGCAGGATGCGGTTGTTGCGCACAATAGGCGCCGAGCGCTGGTCGATGGTGATGCCAAAGCCGGTCTCCTGGAACAGGTTATTGATGATGGTGGGCTGCGAGGTGCCCAAGACGGAAATGCCGTTGGCCCCGTTTTTATAGAAGCGGTTGCCCTCCACCCAGGGATTGGCAGCGCCAGCGATGAAGATTCCATCGTGGATGCTGCCCACAAAGCTGTTGTTGAGAATGCGCGGGGAGGCCGATTCCACCCAGAGGGCATAGCCGCGCCGCCCCTGGTTGCGCAGGGTAACTCCTCGCACTTCTGCGCCGGTTTCTGCCAGCAGAGCAACATTTTGTCGGCCTAGGGTCGGGCTCATGTAGGTACCGCCGCCGGTGATGAGATAGCCCTCTCCCAAGGTGGACTCGTCCCCACGCAAGGTGAGGCCGGCTTTCAGACGGATGGGGAAGGTTTCGCCGCTCTCCTCGCTATATACCCCGGGAAAAAGCTGAATGACGCTGCCAGCCTCAGCCCGCTGAATGGCATAAGTAATCGTCTTGAAGGGGTTATTGCGGGATCCATCCCCACGGGTATCGCTGCCGTTGGCCGCATCCACAAAAATAGCCGGGCGATTGTCCGGGAGCGGGGGAGCTTGAGGCAGGGTCTGCTCACCGGTAATGCCGGTGTCCAGGGAAGTTTGCGCCCAGCCGGGATCCAACTTTGCTGTCAGCAGTAAGGTGGTGCCAAGCATCAGAGAGGTTGCCAGCCGCGTCAGCATTGCAGAACGATGGCGCTGCGCCCGCAGGCCGGGCAGGACTGCTGTAGATTGGTGTTCGCCGGATTTCTGCAGACCAATAGGCAGTAAGGACAATAAGGAAGAGATCATGGTGGTTATCCTCACACCAGGCTGGGCTAGAGAAGAAAGGCCGAGGTCATCTTACCAAACTGAGCAGGCAGGGGCCTGCCCTATTCTCCAACTCTAAATACGGACTAACGCAGGCTTTTTTTGCAAATCTGACACTAGCCCTAGAGTATCATCCTTTCTTGCGCCATGACCTACAAAACCCTTGTCTCCGAACATCTGCCCCAAGAGCCGTCGCTGCTTGAATCCGGGATCCTGCTGTCTCCGGTCTCACCGTGGCAACCCCTGATTCATCTGCTGCTGTTGGGGATCCCGGCCTTCTTGCTGCTCTTGGGAAAGCTGATGGCTCAGCCGGTCTTGGGCTGGGGGGCGGTGCTGGCTTGGCTGGG